>NZ_JBFAMQ010000019.1:0-78209 GCF_040674615.1 Glycomyces sp. NPDC049804 | reverse complement strand
CTGGACTGGACTGGACTGGACTGGACTGGACTGGACTGGACTGGACTGGACTGGACTGGACTGGACTGGACTGGACTGGACTGGACTGGACTGGACGAGCCGCGCGGCCGGGCGAGGGCGCGGGCCGGGGCGAGCCGCGACGCAGCAGGCTCGGGAAGGCGTGCCGCGCTGCGCTGGCGAGAGGGAGCGCCCGTCCTCAGACCGTCGCCTGCGGGCCGGGGCGGTGCGGCTGGGTCGGGCGAGCCGCGGCGCGGCTCGCCCGGGAAGGCGTGCCGCGCCGTGCTGCCGAGAGCGAGCGCCGTCCTCAGACCGTCGCCTGCGGGCCGGGGCGGTCCGGCTGGGTCGGGCGAGCCGCGGCGCGGCAGGCCCGGGAAGGCGTGCCGCGCTGCGCTGGCGAGAGGGAGCGCCCGTCCTCAGGCCGTCGCCGGGACCGGGGTCCGCCACGGCTTCGTCGTCACCTGCAGGGCCGCGCCGAGGAGGAGCAGGGCGGCGACGGTCCAGGCCGAGAGGCGGTAGCCGTCCACGGCCGTCGCGCCGAGACCCCATGCGAGCGCCGCGAGGACCGGGCCGAGCGAGGTGCCGATCGTGCGGGTCGTCGCCATGAACGCGCCGGCCGTGCCGGACTGCTCGGCGGGAGCCGCCGCCAGCAGGTGCGTGTTCATCGGGCTGTTGAACACCCCGAACGCCAAGCCCAGCAAGGCGATCCGCGTCCCCAGGTCCCATAGGCCCGTGTCGCCGTCGACGAGCAGCAGCGGCACCACGCCGACGACCACGAGGCCCGCCCCGGCGAGCGAGACCCGCCCGGCCCCGAACCGGTCGGCGAGCCAGCCCGACACCGGGGTCATGACCGCCACGCCGCCGATGAAGGTGAGCATCACCGTCGACACGAGCTCGGGCCGCACCTCCTGCACGTCCGTGAGCAGGAACGGCAGGCTGAAGTTCAGCAGCCCGCCCACGCCCGACATCAGCGTCAGGCTCAGCAGCGCTCCGCCCATCTGCGGCGACCGCAGCAGCGCCACCGTCGGCGCCGAGGACTTCTGGCGCACCCACACCGCGCCCAGCACCACGCTCGACGCGAACGCGCCCACGGCGATCCAGGGGGCCGTGTCGACGTACTCGAAGGCGAGGAGGAACGCCGCGATCGCGCCGCCCGAGGTCGCCGTGTCCACCAGCAGTGCCCGGTCGGGGCGCGGCAGGCCCGTCCCGTTGCTGGGCACCGTCGCCGCCAGCGCGGCCAGGGCGATCGCGGACATGGCCGCGAGCACCCAGAACAGGCCGCGCCAGTCGAACGCGGCGATGAGGAACCCGCCGACGCCGACCATTCCCATGCCGCCCACGGTCATCATCAGCGCGATCGCCGACATGGCGCGGCCGCGCTGCGACGCGGCCGCCGAGGTGACGATGATGCGCCCGGTCATGCCGAACAGGAGCCCGCCGAGGAGGCCGGCGAAGGCGCGGGCGGCGAGCAGCAGCGCGAACGTGGGGGCGAGGGCCGCCGCGACCGAGCCGACGACCAAGGCCGCCATGGAGAACACCGAGACGGCGCGCAGGTCGGCGCGGTCGGCGAGGCGTCCGGCGGCGATGGCCACCGCGCCCACCGGGAGGGCGTAGGAGAGCAGCACCCAGGCGGTGGCGGCCTCGGTGACCGCGAAGTCGGTGCGGATCGCCGGGAGCGCCACCGCGAGGGTGGACATGCCGCCGGCGACGACGAGCTGTGCGAAGCCGACGGCGAGGATCGCTCCCCATCGGGTGGTCGCGGCCTCCGGGGCCGCCGCTGTTGCCGTAGTAGTCATGGCCGCAACGCTAAGAAGTGAGCGACCGGGCGGGCATCTGCCATCCGACCGTATTCCATGCGGTCACCTCGGCGGGGAGCTCGACCGGTCGCCGACTGGCGACGTGCCCTCGGCACACCGGTCGCGGCCCAGTCGGTCGACGGATGTGGCGCCGGTCGGTCCGTCCGTAGCTTCGTCACCGCAAGCAACGAGCGATGAAGGAGCGGACATCATCATGAGCGACAAGCTGAACCTGGGCGTCATCATCGGGTCGACCCGCGAGGGCCGCTGGGCACCCGCCCCCGCGAAGTGGATCGCGGGCGTCGCCGAGCGGCACGGCGCGTTCGACGTGGACCTGATCGACCTGCTCGACGCCGACCTGCCGCAGCACATGGCCGAACGGGACATGTGGTCGACGCAGGACGACCCGAGCGACGAGGTCGCGGCCCTCTCGGAGCGGCTGCACCGCGCGGACGCGTTCATCGTCGTCTCCGGGGAGTACAACCTCTCGATCCCGGCGGCGCTCAAGCACGCCATCGACTACTACATGAACGAGTGGGCCGCCAAGCCCGTCGCCATGGTCACCTACGGCGGCAAGCTCTCCGGGGGGCAGAACGCGGCGCAGCACCTGCGGCAGATCTTCCCGGAGCTGCGCACGATGACCGTGCGGAACACGATCTCGTTCCCGCGGTTCTACCAGCACTTCGACGACCGGGGCGAGTTCACGAAGTTCGATGAGAGCGAGCCGACCGCGAAGACCCTCCTCGACGAGCTGCACTGGTGGTCGCGGGCACTCGCGAACGCCCGCGCCGCGACCCCGATGCCGAGCCCCTACTAGGCGCAGTGCGGTCGGACCGGGCCTAGGTCCTTCGTCCTAGGACCCGGTCCGGGGTCTTACCGGGCCGCAGCGCCGCCGGTACCGTTGCAGACGTGCTGTTGTACGGACGCGACACCGAGACCGCCGCCCTCGCCGAACGCCTGGCCGCCGCCCGGGAGGGCCGCGGTTCGGCCCTGGTCGTGCGCGGCGAGGCCGGCATCGGCAAGTCGACCCTGGTGGCAGCCGTCGCCGAGCACGCCGAGGGCGTGACCGCGCTGCGCTGCACCGGCGTCGAATCCGAGCACGCCTGGTCCTTCGCGGGCCTCCAGGCGCTCCTGCTGCCCCTCACCGGGCACCTCGAGGCCATCCCCGAGCACCACGCGTGCGTCCTCTCCCGCGTCCTCGGGCTCGACCCCGCGCCGGACAAGGACGCCCCGCCCGGTGACCTGCGCTTCACGGTCGGCCTGGCCGCGTTGAGCCTCCTCACCGAGGCCGCCGGGCACCAGCCGGTGCTGTGCGTCGTCGAGGACGCGCACTGGCTCGACCGCGACTCCGCGGCCGTCCTCCTCTTCATCGCCAAGCGCCTCGCGGCCGAAGCGGCCCTGATGATCTTCACCGTCCGCGAGGGCTACGCCCCCGACTTCCCCACGCCCGGGCTCGAGGAGCTGCGCCTCGGCCCGCTCGACGACGACGCGGCGGGCGCGCTCCTCACCGACCGGCTGGGCGGCCGCCAGTACGGGTCGCGCAGCCACCTGCTGCGCACCGCCGAAGGCAACCCGCTCGCGCTCCTCGAACTGCCGCTCGTCGAATCGGACGCGCGCCTGGCCGCCGACTGGACGGGGGCGCGCTCGACCACGAGCCGCCTCAAGCAGGTCTTCGGCGACCGCATCGACCGCCTTCCGGAGGCCACCCGCACCTTGCTGCTCGCCATCGCCGCCGACGAGACCGCCGACACCGGCCTCGTCATCGACGTCGCCGAGAAGCTCGGCGCGCAGCTCACCGACCTCGCCCCCGCCGAAGCCGACGACCTCGTCCGCTTCCACGGCGACCGCTTCACCTTCGGGCACCCGCTCATCCGCACCGCCGCCTACCAGAGCGCGCCGGTCTTCCGCCGCATCGAGGCCCACCGCGTCTACGCCGAAGTGCTCCCCGCGGGCGACCACCGCCGCGCCCTGCACCTCGCCGCCGCCGCGACCGGCCCGGACGAGACCGTCGCGGCCGCGCTCGAAGCCTCCGCCGCGTGCCTCTCCGGCTGCGGCGGGCACGGCGTCGAGTACACGATCTTCGAACGCGCCGCCCTGTTCACGCCCGACCCGCGTGAGCGGGGCCGCCGACTCCTGCACGCCACCGAAGCGGCCGTCGCCGCCGGCAACGGACCCAAGGCCCGCAGCCTGTACGAGCAGATCCTGCGCTACAGCGACGACCGCGCGGTCCTCGCCCGCGCCACCCTCATGGCCGCGCTCGTCGCCGCCTGGGCCAACGACGTCCGCGAGTCCTACCGGCTCTACATGGAGGCCGCCGACCACTATGTGGCCGCCGACATCACCTCCACCGGCTACCCGCTGTTCCGCGCCGTCGAACTCGCCTGGCAGGCCGGGGACTTCTCCCGCGCCGAAGTCGCCGCCGAGTACGCCGAACGCCTCGGCATCGACCACTCGCCGTGGGTGCGCGACCTCGCCAAGGCCACCGCCGGGTTCAACCGCTCCTGCGCCATCACGGTCACCGAAGCCGTTGCGGCCCTGCGCAACCTCATCGGCATCCACGAGAGCTTCGGCGACAGCGTCTCGCCCGAGAACCGCACCATGGTCGCCTGGTGGCAGACCCTCATCGGCGACGTCGCCGCCGCCGAGCGCACCGCCTCCGAGACCGTCCGCACCGCCCGCCAGACCGGCGCGGCCGGGGCGCTGCCGCGCTCGCTCACCCTCAACGCCCTCACTGAATTCCACAAAGGACGATGGAAGGACGCGGAGGCGCTCGCCTGCAACGCCATCGACGTCGCGATCGAACTCGGCCAGAAGATCGGCCCCGTCAAGTCCCGCGCCTACGTCCTCGCCCCCATCGCCGCCCTCCGCGGCGAAGAGGAGCACGTCCGCGAACTCGTCGACACCGCCCTCGCCGACTCGCCCGGAGACACGGTCGTCACCGTCGACATCGCTCTCGCCCTGCTCGACTTCTCCATGGGACGCAACGAGGAAGCCCTCGACCGGCTCGCCACCGTCCTCGAATCCAGCGCCGCCGGCGAAGCGCTCGCGTATGTGCCGGTCGCGGTCGAAGCGGCCGTGCGCGCCGGCGACGCCGACCGGGTCGCCGCCGCCTTCCAGTGGTACGCCGAGTGGGCCGAGGCCAGCGGCCAGGCCCACCTCGCCGCCCAGGTCGAACGCTGCCGCGGCCTCCTCGCCGCCGACCACGAAGCGGGCGCGCACTACGAACGCGCCGCCGATCTCCACAAAGCGGACGACGCCGCCCCCTTCGAAACCGCGCGCACCGACCTCATCCTCGGCGAATGGCTCCGCCGCGCCCGCCGCGTCAACGAAGCCAAGACCCGCCTTCGCGCAGCCGCGGCGGTCTTCGAACGCCTCGGCGCCGAACCCTGGAGCGAACGCGTCCGCCGCGAACTCCGCGCCGCCGGCGACGCCGGCCCCATCGAAGCCGCCCCCGACCTCGCCGACAAGCTCACACCCCAAGAGCTGCAAGTGGTCCGCCTCGCCGCCGCCGGACTCAGCAACCGCGAGATCGGCGAGCAGCTCTACTTGAGCCCCCGCACCGCCGGATACCACCTCTACAAGGCCTATCCCAAACTCGGCGTCGCCTCCCGCAACGAACTCGCCAGACTCGGCCTGTAGAGAAGCCCACCGCCACGCCCCCGCGCACGCGGGTCCCCGCGGCGCGTTGGCGGCGGAAGGGCATACTCGTCGACGATGCACGACGAATCGACGGCGAGGCAGGGAACATGACACGGCAGCGCCCCCGGACCCACCAATGGCACCTCATCGCCGACGGCACGGCGATCAAGGCGTATCCGAAGGCGCTGGACCACTCGAACCCGCAGCGGGAGGCGCCGAAAGGCCTGAAGTACCTCCGCTACGCCACCACACGGCGTCTGACACTTGCGGACTTGCAGGTCATCGAGGACGCCCTCGACGAGTCCGCCGCGCGCTACGAGCGCGTGGCACGGGCGGTGACCCTCACGGGCGTGCTCGGGCTGGCCGCGATGATCATCGGCTGGGTCGTCCTCCCCTCGATCGGCCTCGACGGCGACTGGACGCCGATCCTGCGCCTCACCTCGATCCCGGTCCTGGCGGTCGGCCTCGCGGGCGTGATGTTCACGCCCCTGGTGATGCGCCGCAGCATCGACCGCATCCGCACCGAAGGGGGCCTCGACGTTTCGGAGCCCAAGGTCCTCAAGGAGGACGAAGCGCTGGCCCTGCTCCACGCCCCGGGGACGGTCTCCGGACCCGCCATCGAAGACGGCACCCTCTGACGAGCGCCCTCACTCAGTGAGGGTGCACGGTCGACGGCGCCGCAGCGGTTCTGCCACAGGTGCGAGCGGTCGGCGACCTGTATCGCCTCCGGCTCGATTTCTCAGCATGCCGGCCCCGGCCCCGCCCCCGGCCCGAACAAGCCGGGACCTCGCCACTCGCAATGCGAAGCGGGCGGCCGTCGACCGCGCAAGCCTGGTCATCGCCGCGGCCATGATCTGGCGCAACGATGCACAGGACAGGCCCTAGACGCTCGGCGGCGGCGCGGCGTAGCGGACCGTCCCCTTTCTCAGCATGCCGGCCCCGGCCCCGCCCCCGACCCGAACAAGCCGGGACCTCGCCACTCGCAATGCGAAGCGGGCGGCCGTCCACCGCGCAAGCCTGGTCATCGCCGCGGCCATGATCTGGCGCAACCATGCACAGGACAGGCCCTAGACGCTCGGCGGCGGCGCGGCGTAGCGGACCGTCCCCTTCTCCGTGACCGGACCGGCCGGCACGAAACCGGCCTTCTCCAGCACCCGCACAGAAGCGGGGTTCGACGGCTCGACATGCGCGAATACCGCCTCCACCTCCGACGCTTCGAACGCATGGGCCGTCAGCGCCCGCACCGCCTCCGTCGCGTACCCGCGGCCGCGCAGCGACGGCACCAGCGCGAAGAACAGCTCCGCCTGAACCTCGGACGGCCGCCCCTCCAGACCGACCGAACCCACCACCAGCTTCGACGACCGCTCCACCACGAGCCGGAACCCGAACGGATCAGGCAGCGCCTCCAGCGCCCATGCCGCCTGTTCGGCACTGTCCGCATCAGGGAAGTCCGCGGACCAGCCGCTCAGTCGCCGACCCGCGAGGACCGCGTTCGCCTCCGGCATCGTCCACGGCCGCAGCACCAGCCGCGCCGTCCGCAGCCGCCCAACTGCGCCACTCACCGCGCCACCGGCATCCAAGCGACCGCATTACTCACTGCGCCAACGGCTTCCGTCCGGCCCGACCGTCAACCGCGCCTCGCCCACGTCCGCGCCGCCGCCTGCTTGGCGTCGATGATCGTCTCCACCTCCACGACCTCGATGCCCCGGTGCCGCTCCGCCACGGAGCCCTTCGGCACGATCGCCGTCTTGAACCCCAGCCGCGCCGCCTCGCTGATCCGCCGGTCGGCGTTCACCGTCCGCCGCACCTGCCCCGTCAGACTCACCTCGCCGATCGCCACCAGGTCCGCGCTCACCGCGATCTCCTGGTCCGCGCTCACCAGCGCCAGCGCCAGCGCCAGGTCCGACGCCGGCTCGCGCACCCTGATGCCGCCGATCGTCGTCGCGTACACCTCCCTGTCCAGCAGCCGCATCCCGCCGCGGCGGGTCAGCACCGCCAGCACCATGTTCAACCGGGCCTGATCGAGCCCCGACACCGTGTGCCGTGGGACCGCCCCGTCCTTCACCGACTTCCCCAGCAGCGCCTGCACTTCCACCGGCACCGCCCGGCGGCCCTCCATCGTCACGGTCACGCACGTGCCCGGCGTGGGCTCGGTCGGCGCGTCGTCGAGGAACAGCCCCGAAGGGTCGGCGAGCGAGATGATGCCGTTTTCGGCCATCTCGAAGCACCCGACCTCGTCGGCCGGGCCGAAGCGGTTCTTCACTCCGCGCAGCAGCCGCAGCATCGAATGCCGGTCGCCTTCGAAGTGGACGACCGTGTCGACCAGGTGCTCGAGCGCGCGCGGCCCGGCGATGCCGCCGTCCTTCGTGACGTGGCCGACGAGGATCACGGCCATGTTGCGCGACTTGGCCTCTGCGGTGATCGCGCTGGCGACGGCCTTGACCTGGGTGACGCCGCCGGGGACGCCGTCGGTGTCGGGGGCGATGACGGTCTGGACGGAGTCGAGGATGAGGAGGCCGGGTTTGACGTCTTCGACGTGGCCGAGGACGGCGCCGAGGTCGGTTTCGGCGGCGAGGTAGAGCTCTTCGGAGAGGCAGCCGGTGCGGTCGGCGCGGCGGCGCACCTGCGCGGCGGACTCTTCGCCGGTGGCGACGAGGGCTTTGCCGTAGCCGGCTTCGCCGAAGCGGTGGGCGACTTCGAGGAGGAGGGTGGACTTGCCGACGCCGGGTTCGCCGGAGATGAGGGTGACGCCGCCGGGGACGAGGCCGCCGCCCATGACGCGGTCGAATTCGCCGATGCCGGTGGGCAGGCTCGCGGCCTGGGCGGCGGAGACGGTGCCGATGCGCATGGCGGGCTTGGCGGGTCGCCGCGCGGCGGGCAGTGAGGGGCCGATGCCGCTGCTGCTGCTCTGTCGGGGCGGGGCGGCGGTCTCCTCCATCGATCCCCATTCGCCGCAGTCGGGGCACTGCCCGACCCACTTGGGGACGCGGACTCCGCACGCGCCGCACGCGTAGGCGATTCGCTGGCTCTTCGACATGGCGCCAGAGTACGGCCACCGCCCGACAGGACCGCCGTTCGCGCGCCCCCGGGCCCGGTCGCCTGTGATCATCGCCTCGAAGGGGCCCGCACCGCCGCTGGATTGTCGTACCCCTCGGGCACCGTTGCGAACCGGGGGCCCGACCCCGGGGCCCCTGCTCGTTTGCGGGGTGCCCGCCGCCGGGCGGCGTCGGTGCCACTGTGCGACAAGCGCTCGAAACGGGGTTGTCCGGCTGTTTAGACTTGCGGCATGAACGCAGCGGAGCCGACAAGCGGCTCACCGGCACTCTCGCTCGAACCCGTCGCGGCACCGGACCGCTCGCGCCTCGGCGCGGCCTTCTTCGACCTCGACAAGACCGTGATCGCCAAGGCCAGCACCCTCGCCTTCTCGCGGCCGCTCTACCGGGGCGGGCTCCTGGCCCGCCGCGACGTCCTCAAGGTCGCCTACTCGCACCTCCTCTTCCGCCTCGGCGGCTCGGCCGACGAGGTCCAGATGGCGCGCACCCGCGATTACGTCGCCGAGCTCTCGCGCGGCTGGCCCGCCGAGGAGGTCCGCGCGATCGTCGACGAGACGCTGGAGGAGCTCATCGCGCCCGCCGTCTACGCCGAGGCGGCCGCGCTCATCGAGGCGCACCGGTCCGCGGGCCGGGCCGTGGTGCTCGTCAGCGCCTCGGGCGAGGAGATGGTCGCTCCGATCGGCCGGATGCTCGGCGCTACCGATGTCATCGCCTCCCGCATGGTCATCGGCGATGACGGCCGGTACACCGGTGAGATCGACTTCTACGCGGCCGGGCCCGCTAAGGCCGAGGCGATCAAGGAGTTCGCGTCGGCGCGGGGGATCGACCTCGACGCGTCGTTCGCCTACTCCGACTCGATCACCGACGAGCCCATGCTGCGCACCGTCGGCTTCCCGCGCGCGGTCAACCCCGACCGCGGTCTGCGCCGCCTGGCGCTGGAGGAGAGCTGGCCGCAGTTGACGTTCCGGCGTCCCGTGGCCCTGCGCCCGCCCATGTCCGGTCCGAATCCGCTCAAGGTCGCGGCCGTCGGCGTCGGCGTTGCGGCTGTTACGTATGTGGTCTGGCGAGTGTGGAGGGAACGCCGTTTCAGGACCGCTTGAGCAGCGCTTTCCGCAGATGGGTAGCCTCAGCGGGATGGAACGCAAACAACCGGCCCGACTGGCCGATGTCGCCCGAGCCGCCGGTGTCTCGGTGGCCACCGCCTCTCGCGTGCTCAACGGCTCCCCCCACCGGGTGAGCGACCAGCTGAGCGAGCGGGTGCGCGAGGCGGCACGCCGGTTGCGATACGCCCCCAATGTCGGCGCCCAGGTTCTCGCGCGCGCGACCTCCCAGACCGTGGCCCTGCTCCTGCACGATGTGACCGACCCTTATTTCGGGCAGATCGCCGGCGGCGTCCTCGCCGAGGCGGCCCGGCGCAACGTGCGCGTGCTCATCGCCGACACCGGCATCGACCCCGACTCGGAGGTGCAGCACCTCGACTCGCTGCGCGGCTACCGGCCGCGCGCGGTGATCGTCGCCGGTTCGCGCACCACCGACAAGGCCGCCGAGCAGCGTCTCGCCGAGCACCTGTCGGACCTGCTGGAACTGGGCGCGACCGTGGTCAGTGTCGGCCAGCCCGGACTGCCCGGGCGCGTGGTGCGTCCGGCGAACCGCGAGGGCGCGGCCGCCCTCGCCGGGTATTTGACGCAGCTGGGCCACCGCCGTTTCGCCGTGGTGGCGGGGCCCGAGCAGCTCCAGGTCGTGCGCGAGCGCCGCGAGGGCTTCCTCTCGGCGCTGCCGGAGGACGCCGAGGTCGTGCACGTCGCGGCCGAGTTCTCCCGCGACGGCGGCTACCAGGCGGGGCGCTCGCTCCTCGACGGCGAGCGGCTGCCCACCGCCGTGTTCGTGACCAGCGACGTGCAGGCCACGGGCCTGTGCACGGCCCTGCGCGAGGGCGGCGTGAGCATCCCCGACCAGGTCTCGGTCGCCGGGTTCGACGACATCCCGATCGTGCGCGACCTCACCCCCTCCCTGACGACCGTGGCGCTGCCGCTGCACGACATGGGCGTGCGGGCACTGGAGGCGGCCTTGGTGGAAGAAGACGAGTACCCCGAGGAGCTCCTGGTCGACGCCGAACTCATCGAGCGCGCCTCGACGGCCCGCCCGCGCCCCTGAAGCGGCGCGGAGGACGGAGCGACTGCGGGGCGGGGCCGATCGGCCCCGCCCTTCGCTTTGTGAGAGATGTGCGCTTTCTCAAGTCCATGTAACGGGCTTGAAACACAAGCGGCCCCATCGGCGGCGGATTCGCGCTACCCTCGGAATGAGGATGTTCTATATATTGGGACGTCGATACAAAAGAATCGCGTGAACCCGCTCTCAATCACGAGGCGGCAACCGCTTAAATATTGGTAGATTTAGATATAACTCCAGGTAGTGCGGGTTTAACTGAATAACCGTCGCTGTGGCCTGCAAACTGATCTTGTGTCAGCGGTAGATCCGCTGGCACGGCAGGCGTAATCTCGGCGGTGGATCCGGTCAGGGACTTGGTGCGGCCCGAGCGAGATCCGTAGGAACCGAAACCCTTTGCGAGCCGGAAGCGTCGTCGTTACCGTCCGGCCACACCGCGAGGGCATATTCAGGGTTGGAACTGGATTAATGGCAGTGCGGCCGAGTCCGGTACCGACTGGAACCAATCCGGAAGGAACACGATCATGGTGCGAGTCACCGTCGAGGCCGAGACGCCCGTCTCGCCGGTCAGCGGCGAAACGCTTTCCAAATCCGACGCCGAGCGCATCGCGGGTGTCCTCAAAGCACTCGCCGATCCGAACCGTCTCCAGCTCATCAGCCTCATCCAGGCCGCTCCCGAGCAGGAGGCCTGCGTGGCCGAGCTGACCGAGCCCCTCGGGCTCTCCCAGCCGACCGTCAGCCACCACCTGCGGATCCTGGCCGAGGCCGGGGTCGTCGAGCGCGACAAGCGCGGTGTGTGGGCGTACTTCCGCCTCGTCCCCGAGACGATGCGGATCGTCGCCGACCTGCTGACCCCGCCGAAGCGTCGCCCCCGGCGCCGCTGAAGGACCCGGAACGCAGCGAAGACTGACGCGCACGGCCGGCCCGCCGCCGGCACCGACCGCCGGCGGTCGGGTCGGCCCTGCGCGCTCCGGCTCCGGCCGGTACTGCGCTGCGCGCCTGCGCGACTGGCGCGCGACAGCGCGCAGTCCGCATCGGATAACTGAAAAACGCGATCTCGACGGGGTTTGCGCCAGGTCATACACTCGTCACATGACCGGTGTGCATCGCAGACGCGGCCGCCTCTCCAAGGAGGGCCGCCGCCTCCTCGGCGGGCTCGCGCTGCTCGCCGTCTTCGCCCCGGTCACCGCGGTCACCCTCAACGCCGCCATCGCCCACGTCCAGTCCTGCGGGACGGAGGTGGAGCTGCACGTCGCCGCCGCCCCCGAGATGGCCGCGGCCCTCCAGGACTTCGTCGCCGCCGGCGGCGGCGCCCCCTCGCGGGGCTCCGACGTGTGCGCCGACATCACCGTCGAAGCCGTCAGCGGCAACGCCCTCGGCGAGACCGGCGCCGACGTGTGGGTCCCCGAGACCGCCCTGTGGCGCAATCTCCCCGACGCCGGCATCGCCGACCAGTGGAACGTCCTCCAGGAGTCGACCGCGAGCGCCCCGGTCGGCCTGGCGCTGCCCGCGGGCGAGAGCGCCGACGGCGTCCTCCCCGACGAGGCCGACGTCGCGCTCCAGGACCCGCGCGGGCACGCCGCGAGTCTCATGTGGATCATGATGTTCGGGGTCGACGAGCACACCGTCGAAGGCGGGGACGGCACGCCCGTCATGTCGGCGCCCGAGGTCGCCGCCGCCGGGAACCCCGATCTGCAGGCGCCTACGGGCGCGGCGCAGGTCGGCCAGTTCGAGTACCCGATGCTGGCGCGCGCCGACCTGAGCGAGGACGAGCGCGAGGCGGCGCAGAACCTGCTGCGCTCCTACAAGGGCGAGTCGTGGGGCGAGGTGCTGGCCGCGCACGGCCTCGGCGCGGCGACCACGCAGTCCGCGCCCACGTCGACGGAGCACATCGCGTCGGCGCTGCAGCGCTGGGACGGCCGCCCGGACGCCTGACCTAGCCTATTCGGCGCTTTTGGCGAGGGCCTGGCTGAGCACGTCGTTGAACACGTGCCAGCCCTCTTCCTCGCGCTCGGCGGCGATGTCCGCGGTGGCCCACGCCTGGAAGGTGCCGCCGGCGTCGGTGACGAAGACGCTCAGCGAGCCGCGCCAGCGCCCGTACACCTGGTCGCGCTCGGCGAAGGCGATGTCCCCGGCCATCTCGTCCAGGGGCTGGTAGGGGAGGGCTTCGCGCAGCATCTTGCGGGCGGCCCGAGGGCATTCGCCTTCGCAGGGCAGCCAGCCGACGGTGATGGTCGACTCGCCGTCGTCGGCGGTGCAGACGGCGGTGGCGCCGTCCTCGGCGCATTCGAACTCGTCGGGGACTTTGAACGCGAAGGGCCAGTTGGCGGCCGCGAAGGTCGCGGTGGCGGCGTCGTCGGCGAAGGCGCTGCCGCCGACGCGTTCGGCGGGGGCCTCGGGGTCCCATTGGGGCACTTCGTTGCCGGCGGACCCTTCGGTGGGCTCGGCGGCGGGGGCCTGGGAGACGCCGTCGACGGCGGCGGTCGTGGACTGCTCGGCCGAGCCGTCGGACCCTTCGTCGTCGGGGCGGGAGAGGACGGCCCAGACGCCGATGACGAGCGCGAGGGCGACCACGACGGAGCCGATCCCGATCAGGATCGGCTTGAGCTGCGAGGGCTTCTTGGGCGGGGCGATCATGACGACGGGCGGCGACATCGGCGGCGACCCGGCGAAGTTCGCGGAGGCGGGCGGGCCGGAGACCCCGACGGGGGAGGAGGGCGCGGCGGAGCGCTGGGCGGCGGCGATCTGGTGGGCGGCGCGCTGGGCCGCGGCGGCGGGGCCCACGGGGAGCGGGCCGGTGGCGGGGCCGAGGGCGAGGAGTCGGTCCATGATGCGTTCGGCGCCGCGCAGGCGCGCGTCGTGGAGGACGACGACGTAGGGCTGCTCGCCTTCGAGGTCGGCCACGAGGATGGGGGCGTCCTCGGGCCCGGCGGTGGCGTAGGCCCAGGCGACGGTGTCGGAGAGGAGGCCGCGGCGGGCGGGGTCCTTGGAGGAGGTGGTGCCGAGGGTGAGGATCTGCACGGGCCGGCCGTTCTCGTCGCGGCCTTCGCACAGCTCGTAGGCGCCTTCGACGCGCGCGGTCGTGACATCGGTGTACGGCCCGACCGTGCGGCTCATCGACGCCCCCCTCAACTGCGATCCGCGTGCGCTGGACGGCCCGCCACCGGCGTGCGTGCCGTAGGCGGCGCGGCATTACCCCTAAGTATGGCCCGGCTCCGCACGCCTCGCGACACCTGGCTGCGGGCAGTCCGCCGATTGGCCGCCGGGGCGGGGGCGATCTCGGTCAGACGACCGAGGCGGGGGCGAAAGTGAGCCGGTTACGCTGGCGGCGTGACCAACTTCCTCAGCCAGGGCCTGGCGATGGCCGCCGCATCGACTGAGATCCCCGAAGCCGAGGGGCAGGGCGACCTGATCCAGTGGGTGCTCGGCCTCATCGAGAGACTCGGCGAGGTCGGCGTGGGCCTGGCCCTCGCGATCGAGTCCGTGTTCCCCCCCATTCCGTCCGAGCTGATCCTGCCGGTGGCCGGGTACCTCGCCTACGACAACAAGATGAACTTCTGGCTGGCGATGTTCTTCGCCGCGCTGGGTTCGATGGCGGGCGCGTACATCCTCTACTACGTCGGCTACGCGTTCGGGCGCGAGCGCACGCGGTGGATCTTCGAGAAGTTCCCGCTGCTGGAGCTCAAGGACTTCGAGCGCTCGGAGAAGGTGTTCGCCCGGTGGGGCGGCATCGCGGTCCTGGCGGGGCGGTGCCTGCCGCTGGTGCGCAGCGCGATCTCGGTGCCGGCGGGCATCGAGAAGATGCCGTTCTGGAAGTTCACGGGCTACACGCTCGTGGGCTCGGTGATCTGGAACGGGATCTGGATCGGGCTGGGTTTCAAATTCGGGCCGACGATCAAGCCGGTGATCGAGGAGTACTCGGGGCTGCTCAGCAAGATCGTGGTCGCGGTCATCGGCGCGCTGTTCCTGTGGTTCGTGGTGGCGCGCGTCATCAAGCTCATCCGCAAGAAGCGCGGCGGCGACGAGAACGGGAACGCCGGCCACTCGGACACGATGATCCTGCGCCGCGTGCAGTAGTCACTTTCACGCTTTCGGGTTGCGGCCCTTCACCTTTGGTGGAGGGCCGCTTCGCGTGCCCAGTCGGGCATATGAGTCATCCACGTATTTTGATGCCGCAACGGCGCAATGTTTTCGAATTTCTTCGCGTCTGGGCGTAACCGCACCCGAGCCTCCCCAGTTAGTCAGTGTGGCCGCGTCACCGCGGCCGGGCCGCAGTGTCACCGGCCCAATGGACAGCGAGCGCGGTCCTCGACCCGCCGGCGATCCAGCCGGCAAGGTCGCGGCTGAGGTCCGCAGTCGGCAGGTGCGTTCGCCCCGCGGCGGCCGCGCCGCTTCGACCCGCTGCCGACCACTGACAATTCAGCGATCTTGCACCGCACGGCGGTCGATTCGCGCTGCTTCCCCAGCCGTCGACCACGCGCCGCGCGGTACAAAGAAAGGCAACAAAGCAGATGGAAATGCGCACTGTGCGTACGGCGGGCCTCATCGGAGGCCTCGCCACGGGGGCTCTGCTGCTCGCCGGGACGGCGGCCCAGGCCGCTGACGCCGAGGCTCCGGAATCGACCGGCGACCTCGTCATGGCGACGCCGGAAGCCCTCGGGGGGCTCCCGGTCTCTCCCGACGCCGTGACGGGCTTGACCGGCGGCGTCACCGACAAGGTCCCCGGCCTGGACGCCGTGAGCTCGGTTCCCGGTGTGGGCTCCCTGGTGCCGGAGGCGGCCGTCGCGGAGGCTTCGGGCGGGCACCCGACCGCGGGCGCGATCCTCGAGCCGGACCAGCTCGCGAGCGACCTCGAGCAGGCCGTTCCGGGCAGCGACCTCCTCGCGGACGCCATCGCGCAGGTGGACGCCGTCGGCCTGGGGGTCACGGAAACCAACAACATGCCGGAGGCGAAGGGCGACAAGGTCAAGGCGGGGCAGGACACGTCCGTCGACGCCGACCAGAACACCAGCGTCGAAGCCCCCGCCGGGCCGCTCGGCGCGGTGCCCGGCGGCGACCTGCTCTCGGACCTCGGTGGCGGCCTTCCGGTGCCGCTGCCCTTCTAAGGCTGCAACACCCCGCGGCGCGCGCTTCCGCCAGGCGCGCTGCGGAAACCACGGTTCGATGGGGCCCGGCAGGGGCCGGACGCGAACGACCCGGCGAATCCCGCGGCGGTGCACCGCCGCGGCTCCCGATCGCGCCGTCCGTCCAGGCCGGCCCCACCGGCCGAGCAAGGAAACAGCACGACAGCAAGACCGACAACTCTCCCGGTTTCAAAGCGCCCGTCCGACCCGCAGGACCCAGCCTGCAGGGCGGGAGCACGCTTTCGGAACCACGGAGCTTCACGGGGGATACGTGATGGAACAGCAAGAACCATTTCCCTGAAAGGTGAGACTTCGTGAATAACTCATGGGCACGCAAGACCGCGCAGGCCAGCCTCGTCGCTACGGGGGTCGCCCTCGTCGCGGGTGCCGGCACCGCCCAGGCCTACGGCCCTGACGTCACCACGCAAGACCAGGTCGGCGCCGTGTCGGGCAACCAGGTCGTCGCGCCGATCCAGGCGCCCGTCAACATCTGCGGCGTGGCCGCGGCCGTCCTCGGCACCGCCTCCGCCGGCTGCGAGGGCGGCGCCGACGCCGACTACGACGGCGCGGGCGACCTGACCACGCAGAACAACACCGGCCTCGGCAACGGCAACCAGGCGTTCGCCCCCGTGCAGGCCCCGACCGACATCAGCGGCATCGCCGCCGCCGTCGGCGGCGTCGCGGACGGCTGGTCCACCGGCGGCTCGCACGCCGACGTCGAATCCGGCCACGCCGAATCGGGCAAGGCCGAGTCCGACACCGTCACCCAGTTCAACTACGGCGCGCTGTCCGGCAACCAGCTGCTCGCGCCGATCCAGGCCCCGATCAACGCCTGCGGCAACGCCATCGCCGTCGGCGGTGCGTCGAGCGCCGGGTGCGAGGGCGGCGCCGACGCCGACTACTCCGGCGCGGGCGACCTGACCACCCAGGACAACGTGGGCCTCGGCAACGGCAACCAGATCTTCGCGCCGATCCAGGCCCCGGTCAACGTGTGCGGCAACGCCATCGCGATCCTCGGGCACGCCAGCGCCTCGTGCGAGGGCGGCTCCGACGCGGAGGTCCCCGGCGGCCACGACCACCACGACAGCCACAAGGAGCTCTCGACCAACGAGGCCTCCAACGTGGACATGAACCAGGAGCAGCTTCCCGCGGTTCCCGGTCTCGACGCGGTGAGCGGCACCACGGGCGGTCTCCCGGTCGTCGGCGGCCTGGTCGGCAACACCACCTCCGAAGGTGTTGCGGACACGGTCGCGGGCGTCACGGAGCTCGCCGGCGCGGGCGTCCTCTAACAGCACGGCAACGGCCCGCGCCCGCACGGCGCGGGCCGAGTGAGAACGGGTGACTCCGAACGGCGGTCCGCATCGAGCGGGCCGCCGTTCACGCGTACAGGCTCTTGAGGCGCGCCTCGAGCGCGCTGTTCATCGCGTTGAACCGCTGCTCGGTGTCGGCCAGCTGCGACTTCATGAGCGGCACGAGGACACCGGTGAACCGCTCGCCGTGGGTGAGGACCGTCGTGCCGTCCGTCTGCGGCTCGAGCACGAAGTAGTGCTCACCTGTGAAGAAGCCGCCGAGCGGGACGCTGGGGACGAGCTCGAGCCAGCGGATCTGCCGGGCCGGGGAGACGCGCAGCACGCGCGGTCGGAACCGGCTGGTCTTCCCGTTCGACCGCAGGAGGACCACGTGCAGCCGCTCGTCCTCGGCGAGGAGCCCGGTGATCTCGGTGATGAACGGGTTCCACTCGCCGTACGCGGGGAAGTCGGTGAGCACCGCCCACACCTCGTTCGCGCGCGCGTCGAGGCGCGCCGTGGTCTCGATCCGGTGCTCCTGGCCGACCGCCCAGAGGCCGTAAGCGGTGGCGGCGGCGATGATCGCGGCCGCGATGACGAAGAAGATCAATTCCCCAGACTCCAGAATCGGATGTTGCCTTGGTCGTCGCCGGTGACCGCGAAATGGCGGAAGTCGACCGTGACCAGCGCCAACTCGGTCGCAACCCCGGCGGGCGCCTCGAATTGAACGGTATCCGACGTGTCGGCGTACAGGGCCTCCGCGACGCGTTCGTCGTTGATCGAGAGCAGCACCGTGCCGTCCGGGGAGTCGGCCAGCTCGAAATGGAACTCCGCATGAGGGTCGTCGTACGGGACCATCCACGCCGGCTCCTTGGTGTCGAGGTCCCAGAAATGGAGCGCGCCGTCGTTGCCGTAGGCCATCGCGTAGGGCGTGCCCCAGTAGTAGACGACGGTGAACGCCTCGACCGAGTTCCCCTCCCAGTCCGCGGAGGTGAAGGGCTCACCGTAGGCCGCCCCGCCGTAGGGGTCGACGATGTCGAGCGACCGGTTCCCGTCGAAGGCCACGATCTCGGAGTCGATGCCGCCGGAGTAGTTGAAGAACCGCGGGTAGCCGTACCCGGCGGGTACCGGGGAGCGGGCGATCGTCTCGCCGGAGGTCAGATCGAAGAGCTCGAACTCGTTCTCGTTCAAGAGGGCGAGCGCGGGGCTGCCGCCGTTGTAGGCGATGCGCACGAAGCTGATCGTGGCTTCCTCGTCGACCATCTCGGGTGTCCCCGCGGACGTGAACGCCTGGGTGTCCGGCCGCCACACCCAGGGCTCGTAGTTACCGGTGAGCGCGACCATGATGGGCGTGCTGTTCCCTTCGGCGTCGGTTTCGAAGGCGGGCCACAGGTCCCCGATGTTCGCCTCGGGCCAGTGCTCGGCGATCAGCGTCCCCTCCACCAGGTCCCACTGCTCGATGGAGCCGTCGGCGCCGCTGGAGAACAGCTGCGGGCCGTTGGCGCCGTCGAGGAACGCCACGGACTCGACCGCGCCGTCGTGCGTCCCCTCGATGCTCGACAGGAGCGTGCCCGCATCGGTCGTGGACCAGTCGGGCTCGAACGAGGAGACGGCGGGCATGCGGTCGTCGTACTCGCCCCCGCCGTCGTTGAACATGTCGTCATCGGGGCTGAAGTACCAGACGAGACCGGCGATGATGAGGATGTCGACGAGGATGAACGCGATGATGCCGCGGCGCCCGACCTTCTTGGCGCGCTGGCGTTCCGCCGCGGTGCGGGGCGGCTCGTCGCCGCCGTCGACCGCGTTCGGCGGCGTGAACTGCGGGGAGCCCGTGCGCGGCGGCAGGTCGCGGTTGGCAGGGGTGGACTGCGGCGGGCTCGATTCCGGCTGCGGCGCAGCGGGAGCGGTGACTTGCTGGGGAGAGGGCGCGGGCGCTGGCCGGTACATCGGCGTGGGTGCGGTCTGCTCTGGCGCCTGGGGCATCGGCGCGGGCGCGGTCTGCGGGGCCGGCGGGGCGAGGTGCGCGACGCCCGGCGTGAACGGCGCGGGCGCGAAACCGGGCCGCTGCGGGGTCCGCTGGATCGGGAACGTCGTGGTGTGCTGCCCGGCCTGCGTCCACAGCACGCTGCCTTCGGCGACGACGACCTCGGGCTGGTCGAGGACCGTGGGCGCGACGCCGAGCGCGCGGTGGAGCATGGTGCCCACCAGCGGCATCCGGCTCGCCCCGCCGACGAGGAACACGCCGGCGCTGGCGGCGAGGTCGAGTCCGGCGGCGCGGATGACGGCCTGGGTGACGCGGATGGTCTGCTCGAGGTGGGGGTGTGCGATCTGCTCGAGCTCGGTGCGGGTGAGGTGGGCTTCGACGTCCAGGAGGGGGATCGCGATGTCGGACTGCTGGTGGCGCGAGAGGCGCTCTTTCGCGCCGCGCACTTCCTCCTGGAAGTCCCGGAAGTGCCTGCGTTCCTCCACAGTAGAGGGATTGACGAGGCGCTTCCAGCCCTCGCGGTCGCCGTAGGTCTCACCGAGGTGCTCGATGAGCGCGGCGTCGATGTCCAGGCCGCCCAAGTCGCCCCGGCCGTCGAGGGCGACGGTCTCGAACCCGTGCTCGGTGCGGCGCACCACGCTCGCGTCGAACGTGCCCGCCCCGAGGTCGTAGACGACGATCGAGGCGCCGACGGCCGTGCGGTGCTTGAGGGCTTCCGCGTAGTAGGTGGCGGCGGCGACCGGCTCGGGCACGAGCCGCACCTGGCCGAGGCCGGCGCGGGAGGCGGCGTCCTCGATCACCTGGCGGCGCGCCGGGCCCCACTCGGCGGGCACGGTGAGCGTGACCTGCGCGGGGCTGCCGACGACGCGGCGGCACTCGGCGGCGACCGCGTCCAGGACGGCCGCGATGAGGTCGGGGACCGGGTACTCGCGGGCGCCCAGCAGCGTCGAGGGCCGGTCGATGAGGCGTTTGGGGTTCGGTTCGAACCGCTCGGGGTGGCGGCGGCCCGCGTGGACGGCGTCCCGGCCCACGAGGAGGCCGCCGTCGGCGCCGGCGCACACCGCCGAGGGCATCAGCGGCGAGCCGTCGAAGAGGAGGGGGCGCAGGCTCCCGTCGGCGCGGCGCACGACCGCGATCGTGTGCGAGGTGCCGAAATCGACGCCGAGCGAAGTTCCTTGGGGGCCGGGGCTCATGAGAGGAATCGTAACGAACCGGTGGGGGAGCGGTCGGCCAGCGCGGTCCCGGGCGCTTCCGGGGATACCGACTTGAATTTGTCTGGTCGCCCGTCGTAATGTCGTAGGGGACTGACACCGACCGATAGGACGAGCATGACCGCTCCCGTGTACCTCGACCCCACCCGGCCCGTCGCCGAGCGCGTGGAGGCGATCCTCGCCCTCATGAGCGACGAGCAGAAGCTCGCGTGCCTCAACGGCGTCCCCGAGACCGTGCTCGCCGACGGCTTCACCCTCCCGGCCCACTCGAACGCCTTCAACGAGGTCCTCCACTCCTCCGGCAAGAAGCCCGACGCCACGTTCTTCCCCCAGGCCATCGGCCTCGGCGCCACCTGGGACACCGAGCTCATGGAGGCCGTCGGCGCCGCCGTCGCCCACGAAGTGCGCGCGCGCGACACCGACGTCTTCGCCTCCTTCGGCCCCGTCGCCGACATCCGCTCCAACCCCCTCGCCGGGCGCTTCGAAGAAGGCTTCGGCGAGGACCCGCTCCATGTCGGCGCCATGACCACCGCCTACGCCTGGGGCCTGCGCGGCCGCCACCCCGTGTACGTCAAGACCTTCACGCAGATGAAGCACTTCCTCGGCTACAACCACGAGTGGCACCGCTCGCAGAGCTCCTCGTCCATGGGCGCCCGGGCCTACCACGAGTACCAGGTCGTGCCCTACCGGATGCCGGTCGAGGCGGGCGCCGTGATGGGCGCGATGACCGCCTACAACAACGTCAACGGCGTGCCGTCGATCATCTCGCCGATCATGGACACCCTCCGGGAGGAATGGGTCGACGACCGCGAGTTCTTCTTCCTGCCCGACGGCTGGGACGGCGTCAACCTCCACACCACCAAGGGCCAGCCCTGGGACACCTGGGAGGTCGACCCGCGCGGCGACGTGCCGTACCCGACCGCGCTCGCCGCCGAGGAAGGCCGCGCGATCGACGCCGACGAGAACGGCGTCTACGCCTCGGCCCTCATGCTCCTCGCGGGCGTCAGCCACTTCGCGGACGGCTCCGAACTGCCGTTCCTGCCGAACGCCGCCGAAGCCGTGCGCCGCGGCGTCCTCGGCGTCAACATGTCCCATGTGGACCGCACGGTGCGCGACTGGCTCCGCTTCCTCCTCCGCACCGGCAAACTCGACGGCGACGCCTGCGAATACAACCTCGTCCCCGCCGACCCCCACCCCCAGGACCGGCCCGAGCACATCGCCCTCGCCCACCAGGCCGCCCGCGAGCAGTTCGTCCTCCTCAAGAACGAGCGGACCGCACTGCCCCTCCCCGACACCGCCAGCCTCGCCGTCGTCGGCCCCCTCGCCGGAATCAACCTCCGCGACTTCTACAGCCCCACCGTCCCCGCCGACCGCCGCCCCGCGCCCCTCGAGGCACTGCGCGACCGCTTCGGCACCGTGACCCACCACAGCGGCAACGACACCGTCGCCTGGCAGGCCGACGGCAAGTACCTCACCGTCGCCGCAGACGGCGCCCTCCGCGCCACCGCCGACCAGGCCGGCGGCACCGAGACGTTCGAGGTCTGGGACTGGGCGCACGACCAGCACATGTTCCGCCACAACGCCACCGGCAAGTTCGTCCAGGCGAACCTGCTCAAGCGCGACGACGGCCCGGCCACCTTCGAGAACCAGGCCGGCGCCTCCGGCGGCGGCGGACCGATCCTCGAAGCGGTCACCACCGAGATGGAGGACGGCGACGCCTGGTTCACCCACCAGAACCTCCACTACCGCCGCCTCGGCGACGGCAACGTCGAGCTGTTCGGCGTCAACCACGTCTCCGCCGAGGCCGACGGGCCCTACCGCCCGCGACTCGCCGACGACGGGTCCCTGCCGCTCGCCAAGGGCGACGAGGGCCTGCTCCTGACCGAGACCCTCGTCGAGGACGGCCCCGCGGCCGCCGCCGCCGTCGCGGCCGAAGCGGACTGGGCCGTCGTCCTCGTCGGCAACCACCCCATGGTCAACGCCCGCGAATGCTTCGACCGCCCCGGCCTCGACCTCGCCCCCCGCCAGGCCGACCTCGTCCGCGCCGTCGCCGCCGCCAAGCCCGGCCGCACCATCGTGGTCGTCGTCTCCGCCTACCCGCTCGCGATCGGCGACATCGCCGCCGACCCGAACGTCGCCGCCATCCTCTACACCTCCCACGCCGGACAGGCGCTCGCGCCCGCGCTGGCCGAGGCCCTGGCCGGGGACTTCTCGCCGGCGGGCCGGCTCACCTCGACCTGGCTCGCGGACACGTCCTCGCTGCCCAAGGCGGGCCCGCGCGCCGAGGCCTTCCGCGTCAGCGACATCGACATGCTCGAATACGACGTCATCAGCGCCGGGCTCACCTACCAGTACTCGAAGGCCGAGCCGGTCTTCGCGTTCGGGCACGGCCTGAGCTACACCGAGTTCACGTACGGCGCGCTCGAAGTGCCGGCCGAAGCCGAGGCGGACACCCCCTTCACGGCGGCGGTCAACGTGACCAACACCGGCGAGCGCACCTCCGACGAGGTCGTGCTGCTCTTCGCGGCCATCGCCGAATCCGCGTACGGCGACCGCGTCCCGGCCCGCCGCCTCGCGGGCTTCACGCGCGCCAAGGACATCGCGCCCGGCGAGACCCGCCGCGTCGAGATCCCGGTCGACCCGCGGCACCTGTTCGTGTGGGACGTCGTGAGCGGCAAGCGCATCGTCGAGACCGGCGACTACCGCTTCACCGCCGGCCTCGCCGGCCCGCAGGCCGAGGTCCGCATCGAGGGCGAGGCCATCGCCGCGCTCGACCTCTCCGAGACCGCGAACGTCTGGGAGAAGGCCACCATCGCCGAAGGCCTGACCTACTGGGAGGTCTCGAAGCTGCACACCCTCAAGCGCGAGGGCGGCTACCACTCGACCGGCTCGCGCCGCCCGGGCAGCCACGTGGGCTTCACCAAGGCGGTCCTGGACGGCGCCACCGAGATCCACCTCCGCACTGCCACCACCACGGCCGACTGGACCGACCTCGCCGACCCGGTGATCGAAGTCCGCGCCGGCTCGGCCGACGGACCGCTCCTCGCCGAAGTCGAGGTCCCGAAGACCGCTGGATTCCAGTCGTTCACGGACGTCTCGGCGCCGCTCGCGAACGCCGAAGGCGTGCAGGACCTCTACCTGGTCTTCCGCACCGGAGGCATCTACATCGACACCATCCGCCTGGCCCGCTAGGCAAGAGCGAGAGGGGGTGCCGGACCGACAGGTCCGGCACCCCCTTCAAGTTGTCGGCTACTCCTCGAACAGGCCCGCTGCCGAACCTGACGCGATGAACTTCGTGATCCACGCTTCGAGCTCTTGACGGTCGCTTGAAGCCTCGATGCGCTGCCGTTGCTCGGCGGTGATACCGGCTTGCGTGGCCTCGAGCATGCTGACGAGGATGCGCCGCGACTGCAGGATCGCGCCTTCTTCGCGCCCTTCAAGGCGCAGGCGCTCGCTGTATTCGGAGTGGTACGGGCGGGTCTGCGCGCGCATGAGTTCCTCCAGCATTCGGGCGGGCTCGTCTTCCAGGATCGTGAGCAGATGCTTGATGTAATCGGCCGCTCGCCCTGGTTCGATGGTACCGAGGCGGCGGTCGAGTGTCGAGATGAACAGTTCGGCTTTGCGTCCTTTGGCGGACTCGCCGTAAACGGCGGTGATCACGGCCGCGGCTGCGGTGGGCAGGCGCTCGGCGTCGAATGCCTCCGGGAAGTCCGACGAGCCGACCGAGTGCACGTTGATGGTGTTGTTCGGGCCGAGTTCGATGCCCTTCCTGTACTTGCGGGCCACCGCGTCGTCGGGACAGACGAGCACCAGCTCGATCGGCAGCCGGTGGTCCTCGAAAGCACGGGTCATGTAGCCCGGTAGCCGGTAGTGCTTCTCGTTCTTCCATTCGTTCTGGACTTCGATGATGACGACCCTGTCCTCCTCGTTCGGAAACGACAGGGCCACCATGACATCGGCTCGGCGCTCGGTCCTTCCTACGGAGCCGACCGAGGTGGAGCGCGTTTGGGCGCCGGTGCAGACCGCGACCCGTCGGTCATGGTCGGCCAGGTCCATCAGCCAAGCCGCCGTGAGCGGCTCGTCTTGGATGGCCTGGATGATGAGTTCGTGTGCCTCTCCGGGCATCAGGGGGGATCCCTTTCGTTTCGTGGTTCCCCTGTGAAACGAGTGGTTGACCCCGTGGACGCGCCTGTGTCGGAAAACCGACAGTCCGTTCGAGGAGATCAGTCGTGGTGCTCGGTCGCGACCAGCTCGCCGGCGGCGGTGTGGAAGACCACGAAGGCGCCCTTCTCCAAGGGGGCCAGCGACACCGGGGTGCCGAGGCGGTTGCTCACATACGTGATCATCTCGTCGATGTGCTCGCCGTGGCCGCAGATCACGGCGGGTTTCCCGGCGGCGACGATCTCGTCCAGGCGCGCGGCGACATCGGCCGGTTTGCCGGTGCCCAAGGTGAACTCGGGCAGGCCGGTCACCGGGACCGACTCGGCCGCGCAGAACGGCAGCAGGGTCTCCAGGCAGCGGGCGCTGGTCGAGCTGTAGGCGCTGCCGGTCGGGTAGCCGGCGAGCAGGACCTCGAGCTGCTGGGCCCGTTCGCGGCCGCGCTGGTTCAGGGGCCGCAGCTCGTCCTGGTCGAACCAGTCGGCCTTGGACATGGCGATCGCGTGGCGCACGAAGACGATCGGGACCGTCTCCCGGGCGAGCTGCCGCGAGAAGTCCTCCAGGACCGGCTTGTCCCGTTCGTAGGTGAGCCGGTCCGAGACCGCAGCGAGCGGGACCCATTCGAGGTCGTCGACCTCGCGCGGGTCCACCGCTTCGTCGACCGCGTCGCCCGCCGCCGGGGTGGCGCACCAGTAGTCGACGCGCTTGAGCTTGCCTTCCTTGTCGTAGAAGGAGGGCGCGAGCGGACGGCCCAGCACCGGGCGGATGCCCGTCTCCTCGAACACCTCCCGCTGCGCGGCCGCGAGCAGGTGCTCGCCGCGCTTCAGCTTGCCCTTCGGGAACGTCCAGTCGCCGTACTTGGGCCGGTGGATGAGGGCCAGCTCGGGCCCCTCCTCGCCCTCGCGCCACAGGACGGCTCCGGCGGCGAAGATCTCTGGTTGGGTCAACGGTGCTCCTGCATGAGTTGTTCCTGGAGGTCGCTCCCGCTGCGCTGGCGGGTCCACAGGCCCAACGGGCCGAGCCTCCAGGTCCGGATGTCGGCGTCCATACCGCGGTCGAGCAGCGAGGTGAGCTGCGCGCGGTGGGCGTCGCCTTCGACTCGCACGAGCACCTCGACCCGGCGGTCGAGGTTGCGGTGCATGAGGTCCGCGCTGCCCAACCATACTTCCGGGTCGCCGCCGTTCTCGAACACGTACACCCGGGAGTGTTCCAGGAAGCGCCCCAGGACGCTGCGGACCCGGATGGTCTCCGACAATCCGGGCACGCCCGGGCGGAGCGCGCAGATGCCGCGGATGTACAGGTCGACGGGCACGCCGGCCCGCGACGCGTGGTAGAGCGCGTCGATGATGCCCTCGTCGGTGAGGGAGTTGCATTTGAACCGCAGCCGCGCGGGCAGGCCCTTGCGGTGGTTCTCGATCTCCCGCTCGATCCGCTCGATCAGGCCCTGCCGCAGCGAGTTCGGGGCGACGAGCAGCCGGTGGAAGTCCTCGTCGCGGGAGAACCCGGTGAGGTGGTTGAACACGGCGTTGACGTCTTCGCCGACCTCGGGGTCGGTGGTGAGGAGCCCGACGTCCTCGTAGAGGCGGGCCGTCGTCGGGTGGTAGTTCCCGGTCCCCACATGGCTGTACCGCAGGAGGGTCCCGTCGGCCTCCTGGCGCACCACGAGCGCGAGCTTGCAGTGGGTCTTGAGCCCGACGATGCCGTACATGACGTGGCAGCCGGCCTGCTCGAGCTTCTGGGCCCAGTCGATGTTGGCCTGCTCGTCGAAGCGGGCCTTGATCTCCACGACCACGACGACCTGCTTGCCGGCGTCGGCGGCGCTGATGAGCGCGTCGACGATGGGGGACTTGCCGCTCGTGCGGTACAGGGTCTGCTTGATCGCCAGGACCTTCGGGTCCGCGGCGGCCTCCTCGATGAGCCGCTCCACCGAGGCGGTGAACGAGTCGTACGGGTGGTGGACGAGGACGTCGCGGTCGCGCATGACCGCGAACAGGTCGGCGTCGGGCGGGAGGACCTTCTCGGAGGGCCGGAACCGGGGGTACTTCATCTCGGTGCGGTCGAGGTCGGCGATCGCGTCGAGCCCGGCCAGGTCGAGCGGCCCGGGCAGCTTGTACACGACCTGCTCGTCCACGCCGAGTTCGGCGATGAGCCGGTCGAGGACCTTCGTGTCGATGGTGTCCTCGACCTCGAGGCGCACCACGGGCCCGAAGCGGCGGCGCAGCAGTTCCCGCTCGAGGGTCTGCAGCAGGTTCTCGGTGATGTCCTCGTCGATCTCCAGGTCCTGGTTGCGGGTGACGCGGAACGTGTGGTGCTCCAGCACGTCCATGCCCGGGAACAGCTGCGCGAGGTGCGCGGCGATGACGTCTTCGAGGGGCGTGAACCGGCCGGGCGCGACGGCCATGAACCGCGGGAGCAGCGGCGGGACCTTGACGCGCGCGAAGCGGGTGGTGCCGTTGCGCGGGTCGTGCACCTGGACGGCGAGGTTGAGGGACTTCCCGGAGATGTAGGGGAACGGGTGCGCGGGGTCGACGACGAGCGGGGTGAGCACGGGGTAGATGCGGGTGCGGAACAGCTCGTGCATGCGGGCCCGCTCGGATTCCTCGAGGTCGGCCCAGCGGACGATCGCGATGTCCTCCTTGGCGAGGAGCGGCGCGATCTCGTCGCGGAAGTACTCGGCGTGCTCGATGCTCAGCTGGTGGGCAAGGCGGGCGATGCGGGTGAGGACGGCGTGGGGGGAGCGGCCCGAGGAGGTGCGCACCGGCAGGCCCGTGGCGAGGCGGCGGATGAGGCCGGCGACGCGGACCATGAAGAACTCGTCGAGGTTGTTGGAGAAGATCGAGAGGAACCTGACCCGTTCGAGCAGGGGCAGTTCGGGGGACTGTGCCAGGCGCAGCACCCGGCCGTTGAACCGCAGCCAGCTCTCCTCGCGGTCGAGGAACCGGTCAGGCGGCAAACCGGTGTCAACGAGGGGAACAGGGTCACTATTCGTCATACATCACAAGGTTAACGAAGAAAATGAACCCACGGTGAACGCGCCTTGAAATTCGCTCACGATCACCGGATCACTCATCCCGGCACTCCCGCACCGCCGAAGCGAACCGCAGCCAGACCCCGCGGCGGCCCCCGGCCGCGCCTCCGCGGTCCGAAGTGTCCGCCAGGTTGCGAGCGAGGGAAGGGCCGGGACCGCGCCGCCTCCCGCGCCCCGGTCTCCCGGATGCTCACCTCTTCGGGCGACGAGTGCCAGGGCACGAAAAAGCCCGCCGACGCATCGGCGGGCTTTCCATATTGCGGTCCCGACGGGATTTGAACCCGCGACCTCCACCTTGACAGGGTGGCGAGCACTCCTAGCTGCTCTACGGGACCTTGGTCGAACACTTTCGTGTCCTGCAAGGCCACAAGACCTCTGTATTTATACCAGGCGCTCACCGTGTGACCGGCGCCGCATCTGGGCTGTACCCCCAACGGGATTCGAACCCGTGTTACCGCCTTGAAAGGGCGGCGTCCTAGGCCCCTAGACGATGGGGGCGCTCAGTGATCCTGGCACACGACCGCGAGAGTCGCATTCCGATTTCTCTGGGCTTACCACCGCGGAATTCCGCTTGGGCTCGACAATCATACGAGACCGCGGAAGCCCCGTCCACGGCGGGTCGCCGATGAGATCGCCGTCTCATCCTCACCGGTGCCGTCCGGGACGCCGCCGGGCCGCGTCGCGCGGCTCGAAGCGCAGCTCGCGGGCCTGGTCCGGCCGGTCGCTTGCTAGCGTTGGGCCCATGGAGTTCGCTTTCCTCGGACCGCGCGGGACCTTCACGGAGGCCGCCCTCCGCCGCCTGCCCGCCGCCAAGACCGCCACCGCCACGCCGATGCCCTCGATCTTCGAAGTCCTCGACGCCGTGCGCCGCGGCGAGGTCGACGCGGGGTTCGTGCCGATCGAGAACTCCCAGGAGGGCACCGTCACGATCACCGTCGACGAGCTCGTGGGCGGGGACCCGCTCGTGATCGTCGGCGAGGTCGTCCTCCCGGTCACGTTCGTGCTCGCCTCCGAGAAACCCGTCGGCGAGATCCGCACGGTCGCCTCGATGCCCGTCGCGCTCGCGCAGGTCCGCAAGTACCTGCGCCGCGAACTGCCCGACGCCGTGGTCCACCAGGCGCTGTCGACCGCCCAGGCGGCCCAGCGCGCCGCCGACGGCGAGTTCGACGCCGCCGTGTGCCCGCCGTTCGCCGCCGAGGCCGTCGGGCTTCCCGTGCAGGCCTTCGACATCGGCGACAACCCGAACGCCGAGACCCGCTTCGTGCACGTCGTGCGCCCGACCGCGCCGCCGGAGCCGACCGGGAACGACATCACCTCGCTGGCCGTCTACATCGACTACGACCGGGTCGGGGCGCTGCTGGGCGTCCTCACCGAGTTCGCGATCCGCGGGATCAACCTCACACGGATCGAGTCGCGCCCCACCGGCGAGCGCCTGGGCCGGTACGCGTTCTTCCTCGACTGCGCCGGGCACCTCGCCGACGCGCGCATGGGCGAGGCGCTCATGGGCCTGCGCCGCATCTGCGCCGACGTCCGATACCTCGGCTCCTATCCGCGCGGCCACTCCGACAAGCCGGTCCCGCCGCCTCCCGGATTGAGCGACGCCGACTTCGCCGGCGCCGCGGCGTGGCTCGACCGCCTCCGCTCCGGGGGCGCGTGAACGGCCGCCGGCCGCTTTAAGCTGGGGGACATGACCTCCCTCGTCAGTGAACTCCTCCTGCTCGCCTACGACGACCGCACCGGCCGCGACCGGTCGGGCGGCTTCCTCGAGATCGGGTTGGGCGGCGCGGTGGTCCTCGAACTCGCGATCGCGGGCCGCCTCGACGTGGTCGACAAGCGCGTCCAGGCGGTCCCGGGCGCACCGCTCGGCGACCCGCTCCTCGACGAGCGCCTGGCCGCGATCGCGGCCGACAAGCCGCGCACGCCCAAGGCCGTGGTCGAGCGGACCGCGAAGAAGCTCAAGCCGGTCGTGCTCGAGCGGCTGGTCTCGGGCGGCGTGCTGCGCCGCGAGCGCGACAAGGCGCTCGGGCTCTTCCCGTTCGACCGGTACCTGCCGAACGACCCGGCCGCCGAGGCCGAGGCGAAGGCGCGCCTCGGCGCGGCCGTGGACGCGGCGCGGGCCGATGACGCGCGGACGGCGGCGCTGGCGACCCTCGTGTACGCGCTGCGGCTCGAGCGGGCGGTGTTCCCGGACCGGAAGACCGGTCCGACCCGTAAGGCGCTCAAGGCGATCGCTGAGGGCTCGTGGGCGGGGGACGCGACGCGCAAGGCGGTGGAGGCCGCGCAGGCGGCGGTCATGGCCGGGGTGACGGCGGCGGTGACGGCGAGCGCGGCGGCGTCGAGCTGACCGAGTCGGGTGCGTCGGATGCGCGACGGTGCGGGGCTGGACGAAGTCCTCGGCCCGCCGCCGCGCGGGGCGTGGTTAGCTTGACCCATGTCTGAAACACCTGCTTCGCGTCCTGTCGGGGTGCCGGGGCCGCCGGTGCCGGCTCCGTTGACGCCGCCGGCGCCGCCGCTGCCTCCGCCCGCGCCGCGTCCGGTGGACAAGGAGCATGTGAAGATCACCGACCCCGAGCGGATGAAGGCGCTCGCGCATCCGGCCCGGATGGCGGTCTTCGACTTCCTGGCGGGGCAGCGGGTGTCGGGGTACGACGGGGCGACGGCGACGGAGATCGCCGAGGTCGCGGGGATGACCCCGAGCGCGATGAGCTACCACCTGCGCACGTTGGCGAAGGCGGGGTTCATCGAGGAGGCCCCGAGCCGGGGCGATGCGCGGGAGCGGTTGTGGCGCTTGAAGATCCACAGCTTCTCGATCCGCGCCGAGGCCGATGCCCCGGAGATCGACAAGGCGATCGAGCGGACGATGGGCGACGCGTTCATCGAGCAGCACGACCGGAACTACTCGCGGTGGCTCGACAAGCGGTTCGACGTGGACCCGGTGCTGCGGGAGGCGTCGCTGACGCAGCAGGCGCAGGTGCGCCTGACGGTGGAGGAGGCGGCGGAGTTCAGCCGGCGCTTCCAGGAGCTGGAGCAGGAGTACGCGGACCTGACCGCGGAGCGGGCGGCGGCGGGCGCCGATCCCGAGGACGGCACGGTGGTGTTCTACACGATGTTCCGGTTCTTCCCGCGGGTCTGACCTGCCAGGACGGGTGCGCGGCGCGGCCCGTCCCGGAGGTCTGAAAGAAAAACTTCGAAAAATCTGAAAAACCTCTTTCGTATCTCGATATGAAAGAGTAGTTTCGAAGCATGTCTTTCACACCCTCCCTCGATGGGACCCGCTGGTCCGACGTCTACACCGCCGCGACCTGCGCGTTCCTCGCCGGAACCGCGATGTTCACGGCCGACTTCGCCCTCACCCTCCGCCTCCAGACGGCAGGGTTCGGTGGCTTCGCCATCGCCGCGCTCATCATCTGCGCGACCCTGCCCCTGGTCCTCCTCGCGCCGCTCACCGGGCGCATGGCGGACCGCTTCGACAGCCGCGCGCTCATGGCGTTCTCGGGCCTGGTCCAGACCGCCGCGATCGTCGCGATGGCGTTCACCGACGACCTGTACGCGCTCTGCGCGCTGGTGATCGTGAACGCCGCCGGGACCGCGGTCCTGCAACCGGTGGTGAGCGCGCTCGTCCCGGCCATGGCGCGGCGGGAGGACCTGCCGCACGCGGTGGCGATGGTCCAGACCGGCACGCTGCTGGGCCTCGCGGCCGGGCCGGCCGCGGCCGGGTTCCTCATCGGCGCGAACGGGGTCGGCGCGGCGCTCATGCTCGCGGCCGGCTGCGCGATGGTGCGGGTGCTGCTGTGCTGCGACATCCGCACGCGGCGCGGCGGGGTGCGCCGCGATCCCCACGCGCACCAGGCGAGCGGTGGCACCGGTTGGCGGCTGGGCGGCGACCGGCTGCTGACCGCGATGGTGGTGGGGCTGAGCGCGGTGATCGCGGCGATGTGCGCGGTGAACGTGCTCAGCGTGTTCCTGGTGCGCGAGGTCTACGGCGCGACCGAGGGCATGTACGGACTCATCAAGGCCTGCTGGACGATCGGCATGGTAGGCGGGGCGTGGCTCGCGGCGGCCGTGATCCGGCGGCTCGAGCGCGACGTGCAGCTCGCGTGGATGCTCATGGCGTGCCTGGCGGGGGTCGGGCTGGTGTGCTTCGGGCAGGGGATGCCGCTGTTCACGGTGCTGCTCCTGGTGCCGCTCAACCTGATCGGCGGCATCTTCAACGCCGGGGAGAACTCGGCGCTGGGCATCGCGGTGGCCCGCCGGGTCCCCGAGGCGTTCCGGGGCCGCGCGAACGCGGCGGTCGGCGGGCGGGTGAACGCGGCCCAGCTGATCGGGTTCCTCCTCGGCGGGGCGCTGTCGACGTTCCTGGACGTGCAGGTCGCGTTCGCCGCGGTGGGGCTCGTGTCGATCGCGATCGTGCTCGCCTGCCTGCCGGTGATCCGCCGGGCGGCCCGCGAGGACGGGGCGGGCGAGGACGGCTCCGGCCCGGTCGCCGCCGGGACCGCCTCGGCCCGCGAACCTGAGCTCGCGGCGGCGTTAGCCCCGCCCGGTTCGGGGTGGCCGCCGCGGATCGCGGTGTGAGACTCCGGGGAGGGGTGGGTGGGGCGGGGACTGCCATCCCGAACCCCCACCCACCCAGGGGAGTAGAAGGTAGGCCGATCCTCCCGCGCGGGTCCGACAATAAGTCGGGCCCGCGGCCGTTTTGTCGCCCGATCGTGTGAGGAAACGCGAGGCGCTAACCGGATCGGCTCGGGGGCGGGCGGGTTGCGAGCAGTCGTGGAGCGCGGGCGGCGGGGTGTGGTGGCCGGAGTGGCCTGCGGCTTTGGAGCGCGTGCGGTGGGGTGGTTGAGCGGTGCAGGGGCGCGGGCTGCGGGTGGCCGGCGGGGTGGGTGCGGTCCGGAGCGGGCTCGGTGGGGCGGTGCAGAGGGACGCGGGCGGCGGCGGTCGTGAGCGGAGCAAGGGGGGCACGGACGGCTCGGGCGGACTGCGGGCGATCAAGCGCGGGATCTGCGATGCGCTCGGCAGGCGACCAGGCGACCAGGCGACCAGGCGACCAGGCGACCAGCGATCAGCGATCACGCGGGGTAGACGCGGATTTCGGTCGCCTTCACCGCGGCCCAGATCCGTTGGCCCGGCTCGAGGCCGAGTTGGGCGGCCGCTGCGGGCGTCACGTCGGCGGCGGCGCGGAGGGGGCCGTCGAGTTGGACGCGGAGGTGGTCGCCGTGCCGGTGGACGCCCGCGACCGTGGCCTCCCAGGTGTTGCGGGGGCTGCCGTCGGGCTCCGACCGGTACAGGGCGACCGCCGACGGCGGGAACGCCGCGAACGCGTCCCCCTCGAGCGCTTCGGCGGCCGTCAGCACCGCGCCCGGCTCCAAACGGATCGCGGTCCCGGAGGCCTTGCCCCGGTACAGGTTCAGGCCCACGAGCCGCGCGATGTAGTCCGTGCGCGGGCGGGCCGTGACCGACGCCGCGTCGCCCTCCTGGACCGCGCGGCCGTCCTCGACCACGACGAGCCGGTCGGCGAGCATGAGCGCGTCCACCGGGTCGTGCGTGACCACGATCGCGGGCCCCGTGTGCTCCGCCAGGTGCCGGTGGAGCTCCGCGCGCGTGTCGAGCCGGGTGCGCGCGTCGAGCGCCGCCAGCGGCTCGTCGAGCAGCAGCAGCGCCGGATCGGTCGCGAGCGCCCGCGCCAGCGCCACCCGCTGCGCCTGCCCGCCCGAGAGCTGCTTGGGGCGGCGCTTCCCGAAGTCGGCCGGGCCGACCCGGTCGAGCCAGGCGGACGCGAGCGCGCGGGCCTCGGCGCGTCCGGTCCCCCGGCGGCGCGGGCCGAACGCGACGTTGTCGATGGCGGTGAGGTGCGGGAACAGCAGGTAGTCCTGGAAGACGACGCCGATGCGGCGGTCTTCGGGCGGGACGGTCTTGCCTGCGGGGCCGTCGAGCGCGGTGCCGTTGAGGGCGATGTGCCCGTCCGTCAGCGCCTCCAGCCCGGCGAGCGCCCGCAGGGCCGTGGTCTTGCCCGCGCCGTTGGGGCCGACGAGGGCGACGGTCTCGCCGGGGGCGACGCGGAGTCGCAGGTCGAGGCGGAAGGCGCCGCGTTCGACGACGAGGTGGGCGTCAAGTCCTTCGGGGGTCGTGGCGTTCACGGGGTGGCCGTCCAGCGGTCGCGGAGCGAGGCGAGCACGATCACCGAGACCGCGAGGAGGATGAGGCTCAGGACGATGGCGGCCTCCAGGTCGGTCTGAAGCGCCAGGTAGACGGCGAGGGGCATCGTCTGGGTGCGGCCGGGGAAGTTGCCGGCGAAGGTGATCGTGGCGCCGAATTCGCCGAGGGCGCGGGCCCAGCAGAGCACGGCGCCGGCGAGGACGCCGGGCGCGACCATCGGGAGGGTGACGTGGGTGAAGACGGTCCAGCGTCCGGCGCCGAGGGTCGCGGCGGCTTCTTCGAAGCGGAGGTCGGCGCCGCGGAGCGCGCCTTCGACCGCGACGACGAGGAACGGCATCGACACGAACGTCATCGCGAAGACGACCGCGGCGGTGGTGAACGGGATGGTGATGTCGAAGCGGTCGTGGAGCCAGGAGCCGATGATGCCGTTGCGGCCGAAGACGAGCAGGAGCGCGACGCCGCCGACGACGGGCGGGAGGACGAGCGGCACCGTCACGAGGGCGCGCAGGACGCTGCGGCCGGGGAAGTCGCCGCGGGCGAGGAGCCATGCGATGGGGACGCCGAAGAGCAGGGAGAGCGCGGTCGCGGCGGTGGCGGTGAGGAGCGAGAGCCTGAGGGCGGCGAGCATTTCGGGTTCGGCGAGGCGCGCCGGGAGCTCGGTCCAGGGGGCGCGGGCGAGCAGGCCGGCGAGCGGGAGGATGAGGAACGCCAGGCCGATGACCGCGGGCGCGAGGAGCGCGGCCGGGACGCGGCGGCGCTGGCGTTTCCGCTTGGCGGGCTTGGCGTTCCGGAGTGTCATGGGCGTTCGAATCCGGCGGTTTCGAGGACGGCCCGGGCGTCGAGGACGTACGCGGTGAACGCGGCGGCGAGTTCCGGGTTCGGGGCGTCGTCGAGTGCGGCGATCGGGTAGGTGTTCAGGGCCGCAGCGGATTCGGGGAACTCGACGCCGTCGACGTCGGTGTCGGCGGCGATGGTGTCGGTGCGGTAGACGAGGGCGGCGTCGACTTCGCCGAGGAGGAGTCTCTGGAGGGTGGATTTGACGTCGGCCTCGTAGGTGACGGGGGTGAGGCCGGTGCCGTCGAGTGCGGTCAGGGCGGCCGCGCCGCAGGGGACTTCGGCTGCGCAGGCGGCGAAGTCGAGTCCGGCGAGGTCGCCGAGGCCGGTGACGCCGTCCGGGTTGCCTTCGGGGACGGCGATGACGAGTCGGTTGAGCGCGAACGTCGCCGGATCGGCGGCGGCCCCCGCCTCCACCACCTTGTCCATATTGGACTCATCGGCGGAGGCGAAGACGTCGGCGGGCGCGCCCTCGGTGATCTGGGCGGCGAGGTCGGAGGAGCCGGCGAAGTTGAACTCGACCTGGACGCCTTCATGCTCGGCCTCGAACCGCTCGCCGATCTCGGTGAAGGCCCCGGTGAGGGACGCGGCGGCGAAGACGGTCACGGTGCCGCCCGCGTCGGCTTCGGCGCCGCTCCCGCATGCGGCGAGCGGGGCGAGGGCGAGCGCGGCGGCTGCCGCGAGGATCGTCTGGTGGCGCATGGGGCTCCGTCCGGTGCGAGGGTCAGCGGTCGACGCGTTCGACGACGACGTTCGTGGACTTGACCACCGCGGTCCCCAGCGAGCCGACCTCGAGCCCGAGTTCGTCCACCGCTTCGCGGCTCATCAGGGAGACGACCCGGAACGGCCCCACCTGGAGATCGACCTGGGCCATGACCTGATCTTTGGTGATCGCGGTGACGATGCCGCGCAGGCGGTTGCGCGCGGAGGAGGAGCCGGTGCCGGCGTCGGGCGCGCTGGCGCGTTCGCGCACGAACGCGGCGAGGTCGGCACCGGAGATGAGCCGGTGGCCTTGGCCCTGGTCGTCCCGGGACGCGGTGAGGCGCCCGGAGTCGATCCAGCGGCGGACGGTGTCGGCGGAGACCCCGAGCAGCTCGGCGGCCTCCCCGATGCGGAACGTCGTCACCCGGCCAGCTTAACCTCGTGAATGCGAGGACAGACACTCGAACAGGCTCGTATTCACCAGACTGTTACGAGCGGTCGGGCGCGGATGCTAGCCCCAGCCGAGTTCGTGGAGGCGTTCCTCTTCGATGCCGAAGTGGTGGGCGATCTCGTGCACGACCGTCACGGCGACCTCCTCGACGACCTCTTCGGGGGTCGAGCACATGCGCAGGGTCGGGCCCCGGTAGATCGTGATCGTGTCGGGCAGGACCCCGCCGTACTCCCAGCCCCGGTCGGTCAGCGCCGTCCCCTGGTAGAGCCCGAGCAGCTCCTTCTCGGGGCCGTCGGGTTCGGCCTCGACCAGGATCACCACGTTGTCGAGCATCGCCATCAGCTCCTGGGGGACCGCGTCCAGCGCGTCCGACACCGCGTCCTCGAATTCCGCCTCGCCCATATCGACCGCCACACGCCCACAATATGCGCTCGGGGCCGCGGTGAGCTGGCCGGTAATCTGGTCACGTGATTGATCTGCGTGCACTGCGAGACAACCCGGACGCCTACCGCGACAGCCAGCGCAAGAGGGGCGCGTCCGTCGACGCCGTCGACGCCCTCCTCTCCGCGGACGCCGACCACCGCAGTGCCCTCCAGTCCTTCGAGACGCTCCGCGCCGAGCAGAAGGGCCTGGGCAAGAAGATCGCGGGCGCCGGCGCGGAGGAGAAGCAGGCGCTGCTCGACCGCACCAAGGTCCTCTCGGAGGAGGTCAAGGCCGCCGAGCTGAAGGTGACGGCGACGGCCGCGGCGTTCGACGCGGCGGGGAAGGCCATCCCGAACCTGGTGGCCGAGGGCGCGCCCGCGGGCGGCGAGGACGACTACGTCGTGCTGCGCGAAGTGGGCGAGAAGAAGGCGATCGAAGACCCGAAGGACCACCTCGAGATCGGCACGGCCCTGGGCCTGCTCGACACCGAGCGGGGCGCGAAGACCTCCGGCGCGCGGTTCTACTACCTGACGGGGGACGGCGCGCTGCTGCAGCTGGCGATGCTCAACCTCGCGATCCAGCAGGCCGTCGAGACCGGGTTCACGCCGATGATCCCGCCGGTGCTGGTGCGGCCGGAGGCCATGGAGGGCACGGGTTTCCTCGGCGAGCACGCCGACGAGATCTACTACCTCGAGCGCGACGAGATGTACCTGGTGGGCACTTCGGAGGTGCCGCTGGCGGCGTACCACTCGGGCGAGAACCTCGGCGAGCTGACCTCGCCGCGGCGCTATGCGGGCTGGTCGTCGTGCTTCCGGCGCGAAGCGGGGTCGTACGGCAAGGACACGCGGGGCATCATCCGGGTGCACCAGTTCGACAAGGTCGAGATGTTCTCGTTCTGCCGCCCGGAGGACGCCGCGGCCGAGCACGAGAAGCTGCTGTCCTATGAGGAGCAGATGCTGCAGAAGATGGAGCTGCCCTACCGGGTCATCGACGTGGCCGCGGGCGACCTGGGGACTTCGGCTTCGCGGAAGTTCGACTGCGAGGCGTGGGTGCCGACGCAGGGCCGGTACCGGGAGCTGACCTCGACCTCGAACTGCACGACGTTCCAGGCGCGGCGCCTGAATGTGAAGTACCGCGACGAGCAGGGCAAGAACGCGGTGGCGGCGACCTTGAACGGGACGCTCGCGACGACGCGCTGGCTCGTGGCGATCCTCGAGAACCACCAGCAGCCGGACGGTTCGGTGGCGGTGCCGAAGGCGCTGCAGCCGTTCCTCGGCAAAGACGTGATCGAGCCGAAGAAGTAGCGCGAGCGCGCGAGCGGCCCGCCGATCCGAGGATCGGCGGGCCGTGGGCTTTTCGGGCGTTTCCGGTTGATTCGGCGACCCGACGAATTTTCGGACCCCCGGTCAACAACCCTGGCATACGGGTACGACAGGCGCGACGTGTCGTATTTCGCCGGGCATCCCTACCAACCTGCGGGCCCCCAATTCAAGAACCGTGACACGGGGGCATGACAAGGCCCGGCTCGCGAGTCTGTCTCAGGTTCGAACCGGGCGGTGAAGCGGTGTCATTCGGCCAGTTGTTCTTCGAGCCAGGCTTTGAGGACGAGGGCGTGGTTGACGTGCTCGTCCTTGGCGGCGTAGAGGAGGGTGACGGGGCCTGAGCGCGCCGCCTCGAGGAGGGGCTCGGCGCGTTCGGGGTGGCCGTCGAGTTCGCTGCGGTAGCGGCCGGTGAACTCCTCGAACCGGTCGGCCATGTGGCCGAACCAGATCCGCAGGTTCGGGGACGGCGCCGCGTCCTGCGCCCAGGTGACCCCGTCGAGGTCCTCCTTGCTGACGCCGCGCGGCCAGAGCCGGTCGACGAGGAAGACCTTGCCGGCCCGCTGCGGGTCCCGCCGGTAGTCGTAGACGCGTTCGATCGTGATCTCGCCCATAGGGGAACCGTATGCCGCAGAGCCGCCCCGATGGGTGGGTTTGGTGTGATTGCAGGTTGTCATGCGCGCGGCGGCGTGCGTTCAAACGCCCGGTACCCCCGTGTTCACCCGGGCGGGGCTACGGTTGGAGCGTGTCATCCTCCGCCCCGGTCGCGCCCCGCACCGAACCCCCGAAGCTCGTCGCCGTCGACCTCGACGGAACGGTCGTGGACTACCACGGCCCGCGGGCGACGGTGCCCAGTCGCACGGTGATCGACGCTCTGCGGGCCGTGCGCGATGCGGGCGTGCCGGTCGCGGTCGTCACCGGCCGCGCCATCTGGGGCGCGGTGCGCACCGCCGAGGACCTGGGGCTCGACGAGGGGTTCGCGTCCGCCTCGCACGGCGCCGGCGAGTACGACCTGGGCGCTCGCGCGATCACGCACCAGCACACCGTCGACGCCGCGATCGCGGTCGAGGCGCTCATCGCCTCGGACCCCGCCGTCGAGTTCGCCGTCGAATGGGACCTCGAGGGCTGGCGGCACACCAAGGGCTTCCGCCGCGACTTCCCCGCGCGATGGGCCGGGGAGATCACCGTCGAAGAGCTCGTCTCGCGCCCGGCCCCGCGCCTGGTGGCGCGTGTGGACTCGAACAACCGGTACGGCGGGGCGGAGCGGTGCCCGCAGGCGATGCGCCTCGCCGCGGGTGCGGCGCTGGACGCCGCGGACTACCACGTCGAGGTCGGCTACAACGGCTGGGTCGACATCGGACCGCCCGGAGTCAGCAAGGCAACGGGCATCGCCCGTATCGCGGCCCGTTACGGCGTATCATCGTCCGACACGGTCGTCTTCGGCGACGCCCACAACGATCTGACCATGTTCGCGTGGGCGGGCTGGTCGGTGGCGATGGGACAGGCGGTCCCCGAAGTGCGGGCCGCGGCTGACGAGGTCGCCCCCTCGGTCTGGGAGGACGGGGTGGCGAAGGTGCTGGCGCGGTGGTTCTGAACGGTGTGGCGGGCGACGACGGAGGAGGACGCATGATCCAACTGGACCGAGTACCCCGATTGGTGGCGACGGACCTCGACGGTACCGTCGTCCGCTCTGACGAGACCGTGTCGCCGCGCACGCTGGCCGCGCTCAAGCGCCTGGCCGCCGCGGGCGTCATCCTGGTCGGCGCCACCGGGCGCGGGCCGCGCCTGCTCGACCTGTGCCGCAACGACGTTCCCTCCGCGGACTTCCTCGTGCTGGGGCAGGGCGCGTTCGTCTACGAGTGCCGCTACGACGACACGGTGGTGCAGCTCGCGGACCGCTCCGTCGAGGGCGAGGTGCTGCACCAGGCGCTGCGCCTCATCGAGGCCGAGGTCGGGCCCGTGCGCGCGCTCGCCGAGCCCGCCGACCCCGACCGGCACATCACCGGCGACCCCATGCCCGACTGGCCGTGGACCGCCGTCACCCTCGAGACCGCGCCCCGCGAGGTGGCCTTCCACGGGCCGATGGTCAAGGGCTACTTCGTGTCCGACGAGTACACCGGCCCGGAGCTGCTGGTGGCCGCGAAGGACGTCATCGACCCCTCGCTCGTCACCGTCACCGAGTCGGGCGTCGGCATGCTCGAGGTCTGCCCGGTCGGGGTCACCAAGGCCGCCGGCATCCAGGTCGTGCTCGACAAGTTCGGCATCGACTGGGCGGACGTGCTCGTCTTCGGGGACGCCACCAACGACCTGAGCATGATGGAGGCCGCCGGGCACTCCGTCGCGATGCCCAACGGGCACCCGTGGGTCCAGGGCGCCGCCACCGAGATCGCGCCCGCGGGCAACAACGACGACGGCGTCGCCCAGTACATCGAGGCGCTCCTCGAACTCCTGTAGGGCGACACGGCCACGGTTGGTGTCGGGTTCCTGACAGGACCGCCGGAAGCCGTTGCGCGCCAGCCCTTCCGGCCCTAAGCTCCGATGTGGTGGGGACCACGAAGTCGGGGTCGATGGCGGGCGCGGCGGAGACATGCCGCGCCGCGACACGGCAGGGCTTCGACGACCGTGCTGCCGCACCCCCAGGAGTCCGCCATGTCCAGCATCGAAGGCGCCGCCGACGAAGCCCTCCCGTACGGCATGCCGTACGAGCGCGAGACCCGCTACGACCCGCCGGCCGGGCTCATGGCCTTGCAGGACAAGCCCTTGCGTCCCATGAGGTACTACCCCGACGGGACGGAGGGGTGGCTCGTCACCGGCCACGCCGAGGGCCGCAAGGTCCTCGCCGACCCCCGGTTCGTCACCGGCGAGCGGTTCACCCACTCGCCCACCGAGCTCCCGCACGTCTTCGTCTCCATCTCCGAGCAGGTCCCGCCCGGGTTCTTCCTGTTCTTCGACCCGCCCGAGCACACCCGGCTGCGCCGCAAGGTGACCGGCGTGTTCACCGTCAAGCGCATGAAGGACCTCGAACCGCGCATCGCCGCCATCGTCGACGACCGCATCGCCGCCATGACGGCGAACGGGAACGAGGCCGACCTCGTGCGCGACTTCGCGCTCCCCGTGCCCTCGCTCGTCATCTGCGAGATGCTCGGCGTCCCCTACGAGGACCGGGACGCCTTCCAGGAGCACTCGGCGACGATGCTCGACCTCTCGCTGTCCGTGGAGCACCGTAACAAGGCGATGGGCGCGATCTTCGCCTACCTCATGCAGCTCGTCCCCGCCAAGCGCGCCGAGCCCGGCGACGACATGCTCAGCGCCCTCGCCGCCGATGAGGAGCTGCACGAGGCCGAAGCGGCCGGCATCGCCCTGATCCTCCTGGTCGCCGGGCATGAGACGACCGCGAACATGCTCGCCCTGGGCACCTTCGCGCTCCTCGAGCACCCCGACCAGCTGACGCGGTTCCGCGCCGGACCCGAGGCCGCGGCCCAGGCCGTCGAAGAGCTGCTGCGGTACCTCACGGTGGCGCACAACGGGATCATGCGCATCGCCAAAGAGGACGCCGAGATCGACGGGCAGCTCATCAAGGCCGGGCAGCACGTCACCGTCGTCCTCCAGGCCGCCAACCGCGACCCGCGCAAGTACGAGCGGCCCGGCGAACTCGATCTCGACCGTGATGCCCAGGGGCACTTGGCGTTCGGGCACGGCATGCACCAGTGCGTGGGCCAGCAGCTCGCCCGCGTCGAGATGCGCATCGGGTTCGCCAAGCTCTTCGCGGCCTTCCCCGACCTGCGCCTCGCCGTCGCATCCGAGGACATCCCGATGCGCAGCGAGATGAACGTGTACGGGGTCCACACCCTGCCTGTCGCCTGGTGACCGGGCCGCTCCCGGCAAGGACGACCAGGTATCGTCCCTAAGGGACTCATGAGCGCGCGGTCGGGACGCCGTTCCACCAGCGGAGGTCCCGGCCGCGCTTCACCGCACGTCCCACACCGGCTCGTCCGACTCGACCACTTCGCCGTCGTTCTGGAACACCACGAACCGGTCGAAGCCGCGCGTGAACCAGCGGTCGTGCGTCACGGCCAGGACCGTCCCGTCGAACGCCTTGAGGCCCTGCTCGAGCGCCTCGGCGGAAGCCAGGTCGAGGTTGTCCGTCGGCTCGTCGAGGAGCAGGCAGGTCGCCCCCGACAGCTCCAGCAGCAGCACCATGAACCGCGCCTGCTGCCCGCCCGACAGCGTCTTGAAGTCCTGTTCGGACTGTCCGGTGAGCTCGTACCGGTTCAAGGCGCTCATGGCCTTCGACCGGTCGAGCGAGGGCCGGTCCTCGTCGCCCTCCCACAGGATCTCCCGGAGCGTGCGCCCGTCGAACTCCGGATGCTCGTGCGTCTGCGAGAAGTGCCCCGGGTACACGCGCGCGCCCAGCCGCGCGACCCCGCTGTGCCGCACCGGGTCGAGCCGCCGCTTCGCCGCGACCCCGGCCTCCGGGTCCGAGCCGCCCTGCGCGAGCAGGCGCAGGAAGTGGCTCTTGCCGGTCCCGTTGGCGCCCAGGACCGCCACCCGGTCCCCGTACCAGACCTCCAGGTCGAACGGGAACGTCAGGTCCTCCAGCTCCAGCTGCTCGCAGACCACCGCGCGCTTGCCGGTGCGCCCGCCCTCGAGCTTCACCCGGATGTCCTGCTCGCGCGGCGGCGACGGCGGCGGCCCGGCCTCCTCGAACTTCTGCAGCCGCGTCTGCGCGGCCCGGTACCGGGAGGCCATGTCGGCGTTGTACGCCGCCTTGTTCTTGTACATGAGCATCAGCTCGCGCAGCTTGTGATGCTCCTCGTCCCAGCGGCGGCGCAGCTCCTCGAACCGTTCGTGCCGCGCCGCGCGAGCGCCGTGCCAGCTCGCGAACCCGCCGCCGTGCGTCCAGGTCGTGCCCGCCTCGAGCGTCACGATCGCACCCGCCGCGTTCGCGAGCACCTCCCGGTCGTGCGAGGCGAACAGGATCGACTTGGGCGAGTCCCGGATCGCCGCCTCCAGCTCCCGCTTCGCCGGGACGTCGAGGAAGTTGTCCGGCTCGTCCAGCACCAGCACCTCGTCGCGGCCCTGCAGCAGCAACTGCAGCGCGAACCGCTTCTGCTCCCCGCCCGACAAAGTCCCGAGTGGACGATTCTGGACCGCTTCCCAGGACAGGCCCAGAATCGAGACCGCGACCGTGTCGCACAACACGTCGAACTCGTACCCGCCGATCTCGCCGTAGTCCGCGAGCGCCTGCGCGTACGCCAGCTGCTCGTCCGACGACCCGCCGCCGCCCATGCGCGACTCGGCCCGCTCCAACCGCTCCGCGGCCGCCCGCACCTGCGGCGGGGCCAGCTCGATCGCCAGGCGCCGCAACGACTGCTCGCCCTCGCGCATGCCCACCAGCTGCCGCATCACACCGAGGCCGCCCGAGTGCGCGACCGTGCCCGCGTCCGGGGCGAGCACGCCCGTCACGATGTTCAGCAGCGTCGTCTTCCCCGCGCCGTTCGCGCCGATGAGCGCCACCTTCGCGCCCTCGCCGACACGGAACGACACGTCGTCGAACAGGACGGTGCCGTCGCTGAGGCCGTACCGCACGCCGGAGAGGTCCACGAATCCCATGGACCGATTCTGTGCGGCCAACGGCACGTCGTCAAAGTCATTTGCCGTGTTGGATTCACCGGGGTCCGCTGCCTACGCTGGACGCATGAACGACACCCCTGACCCGAACGGACCCGGGCGAAAGCGCCGCTTCTGGCGCCCGAGCTCGGCGAGCGAATGGGTCGAGCTGGCGATCTACGTCTTCTTCGCCCTCATCGCCCTGCTGGCCGGCGTCGGCTGGCTCGTCGCCCGGCTGTGACCGGCCTCGATGTCGACCCGCTGTGACCGGTAGGCGCGCGGGCTCACCCCCCGGTGGCGCTTGAACGCCGTGGAGAACGCGAACGCGTCCCGGTAGCCGACCGCCGCCGCCGCCTTCGCCACCGGCACGCCCGGATCGGCGAGCAGGTCCGCGGCCAGCTCCATCCGGTGCTCGGCCACGTACCGCAGCGGCGGCTGCGCCATGACCGCCGTGAACCGCTTCGCGAAATGCGCGCGCGACACGTTCGCTTCGGCCGCAAGTGCTTCCACCGTCCACGCCCGCTCCGGCGCGCGGTGGACCGCCGCCAGCGCGGGCGCCACGACGGGGTCGAGCGCGCCCCGGTACCAGCCGGGAGCGGCGGCCTCCTGCCGGTCGAACCAGCAGCCGAGCGTGCACACGAGGCCCCAGTCGAGGATCCGGTCGAGCATCGCCCGCCCGCCCGGCGCGTGCGCGCGGGCGAGGGCGACGCGCATCGAGTGCAGCCACAGCACGTCTTCGACCTCCTCGTCCAGGACGAGCGCTTCCGGGAGTGCGCGCAGGAGCCGCTGGTGCCGCACCCCGGCGGGGCGGTAGACGCCCGCGACGATCACCGTGTCCGCCGCTTCCGCTTGCGGCGCTTCACTGATGGCGAGGGCCGGGAGGGGCCGGTCGAGGGTCGCGGCGGTGTCGGCGAGGTCGAAGGGGACGCGGGCGATCGCGGTCGAGCCGGGGGCGAGCCGGTGCCGGGCGCCGTCGGGGAGCACGAGTTCGGCGTGCCCGGTGACGGCGGTGACCATGGTCAGGGGCGCGTCGCCCTCGAAGCGCAGGCGCCAGGGCGGGGCGAGCGCGGCCCGGTGCGCCGAGGCGCCGTCGGAGCGGATGCCGGCGAGCATGTCGCTGAGCACGTCGTAGGGCGGAGTCATGCCCGCGACAGTAGACGATCGCGAAGGTTTCCCCGGTTCTCGGCCATGGTCCGTCTGCGGGATCGGGGTTGTACTGGAGGGGCGCCGCCACCGCGGCGGCGCGCCGAACAGGAGGCCCTTGTGGACGTTCAACCGACCGCGCTCATCGTCGTCGCGCACCACCGCGCCGATTCGCTCACGGCCGCCCTCGCGCGCCGCGCCGCGGCCCGCCTCGAGGCCGCCGGGTACCGGATCGACCTGCTCGACCTGCACCGGGAGGGCTTCGACCCCCGCAACCGGGTGGAGGACGAGCCCGACTACGGGAACCGCGACAAGCGGTACTCCGCCGAGGTGCACGCCCATGCCGAGCGGGTGCTGGCGGCCGATGTCATCGCCGCGGTGTTCCCCGTGTGGTGGTTCGGGTTGCCCGCCTTGCTCAAAGGCTGGATCGACCGGGTCTGGAACTACGGTCTCGTCTACGGGCGGCGCGAGAAGCCCATGGCGGGCAAGCGGATGCTGTGGATCGCTCTGGCCGGGCTGGCCGAGGACGACCCGAACTCGGACCTCACCCGGGCGCTGCTGGACGGGGCGCTGCGGCGCGGCATCGCCGAGTTCTGCGGCATCACCGACGTGCACACCATGGCCTTGTACGACACCGAGGCGCAGGGTCTGGCAGGGGCGGCGCGGGAGCGGCATTACGCGGCGTTGGCGGCGCGTTCGGACGAGGCGGTGGACAAGCTCGTGGCGGGGTGATCGAGGGGCTTGCACCCCTTGTGTATATACGTATAGTGTATCTATACGTAGGTCGCGTGCGAGCGCGGCCGGACACCACCGAGGAGACACCGATGTCAACACCCGCCGACGCTGCTGTGTCGACCGACGACATTCCCTACGGCATCCCGCTCGAACGCGACCACCCGTTCGACCCGCCCGCCGCCGTCATGGCCCTGCACCGCGGGAGCGAGATGCGGCGCATGCGCTACTACCCCGAGGGCCGCTTGGGCTGGCTCGTCACCAGCCACCGCCTGGCGCGCAAGGTCCTGGCCGACACCCGGTTCAGCTCGACCCTCGGCGCCCCGGCGCAGGTGCCGATCCCCATGCCCGGGCTGGAGGCCTACCTCGACTTCGAGGGCGACTTCCCGCTCACCCCGGGCATGTTCATCGAGATGGATCCGCCCGACCACACCCGGCTGCGCCGCAAGCTCACCGGAGTGTTCACCGTCAAGCGCATGAAGCAGCTCGAGCCGCGCATCGCCGAGCATGTCAACGAGCGCCTCGACGCCCTCGCGGCCGGGCCCCGCCCGGCCGACCTCGTGCGCGACTTCGCGGTCCCGGTGCCCGCCATGATGATCTGCGAACTCCTCGGCGTCCCGTACGGGCAGCGCGAGCGGTTCGAGGCGGACGCGAGGGCGCTCTTCACGACCGGCGAGACCGGCGAGGGCAAGCAGCAGGCCATGCTCAACCTCTTCGGGTTCATCGGCGAACTGGCGGCCGCCAAGCGGGCGGACCCCGCCGACGACCTGCTCTCCGACCTCGCCGCCGACGCCGAGCTCTCGGAGGAGGAGGTCGCGGGCATGGCGGTCCTCCTGCTCGTCGCCGGTCACGAGACCACCGCGAAGATGCTCGCCCTGGGCACCATGGCGCTCTTGGAGAACCGCGACCAGTGGGACCTGCTGCGCGAGCGGCCCGAGCTCATGGCCGGGGGCGTGGAGGAGCTGCTGCGCTACCTCTCGATCATCCACACCGGACTCATTAGGCAGGTGAAGGAGGACTTCGAGTTCGAAGGGCACCAGATCAAGGCGCGCGAGTACGTCACGGTCTCCGTGCAGACCGCCAACCGCGACGAGGCGCACTTCATCGACCCCGAGAAGCTGGACGTGGCCGGGGACGCCAAGGGACACTTGACGTTCGGGCACGGCGTGCACCAGTGCCTCGGGCAGCAGCTGGCGCGCATGGAGATGCGCATCGCGTTCGCCGGGCTCATCGGGCGGTTCCCCGGCCTGCGGCTGGCGGTGCCCGCCGCGGAGGTGCCGCTGGTGACCGGGCAGAGCTTCTACGGCGTCGCCGAACTCCCGGTGACCTGGTAAGGAGGACCCCATGGTGAGGATCGTCGCCGACACGGAGGCGTGCGCGAGTTCGGGCATGTGCGCGCTGACCGCACCGGACTACTTCGACCAGGACGACGAGGACGGCCGCGTCGTGCTCCTCGCCGGGGAGGCCGAGGACTGCGACGACGAGGTGGCCGACGCGGTGCGCCTCTGCCCGGCGGGCGCGCTGCGCCTCGCCTCCTGACACGGACCGGCACCCGCTGCGCCGCAGAGCGTCAGCGGGTGCCGGGAGCCTCAGTCGAGCGCCAGGAACTTGTCGATGCGGTCGACGGCCCGGCGGTCGAGCGCCGCGTAGTGGGCGGTCCGCTGCTCGCCTGTCAGCGCCGCGCCCTTGGTGAGGTTCCCTTCGGCGTCGACGATCTGCGGCTCGCCCTCGGCGTCAGGCAGCACCTCCACGGCGGCGTCGGTGATCCCGCTGTAGAAGGAGATGCCTTCGCGCAGTGTGCGATCGAGGATGTCCTGCAGTGAGGCCCAGTACTCGTCGCCTTCGGGCGCGCCGGCCAGGCCGAGCCACAGCATCCGCTTCCCGGCCAGCCGGGGCTTGCTGCGGCCGTAGGAGAACCCGTAGTTCCAGACCCGGTCGATCCAACCCTTGAGCAGGGCCGGCAAACCGTTCCAGTAGACCGGGAACACCGGGACGATGAGGTCGGCCGCGAGGATCCGGTCCATGTGGGCCCGCGCCTCCGCGGAGTAGACCTTCTCGCGGTCGTCCCAGTCGGGTTGGTCCTCCACGGTCATGCGCGGGTCGAACCCCTCGGCGCGCAGGTCGAGCAGGTCGGCGGCGAATCCGGCCTCCTCGAGTCGCGCCGCCGCGACCGATCCGATGTGGGCGGTGAGCGAGTCGGCGCGGTGGTGCGAGACGACGACGAGCGCGGTCCGTCCGGTCATGATGTCCTCCAAGCGGTTGTGGTGCCTGGATCCAGTACAGCCGCAAACGGGTGGACGCACGATGGCCGGAACGCTCCGATCCATGCGTGTGCGTCTACGATTGGCGGATGGACCCGCTCAGTGAACTCCTCGGAGGCATCCGCGCCGAAGGCGCGATCCTCAGCGATGCGATCCTCAAGGCCCCGTGGGTGGTCAGCTTCGACGACCGGGCCCCCCTGACGATGGTCACCGTGGCGCGCGGCGGCGGCGGCGTGCTGCTGCTCCACGACGGCACCCGAGTAGCGCTCAAGGCCGGGCAGACCGCCGTGGTGAGCGGGGGCGAGCCGTTCCGCATGGCCGACGAAGCCGCCTCGGTCGACCGCCCCCACCTCGAATACTGGCTCACCTGCTTCGACCCCGAGGCCTGCGCCGAAGCGGCCGTGTCGCAGCCCATCGGCGGCGACGGCGAGGCCACGGCTCTGTTCGTGGGCGCCTACCGGGCTTCGGGCCGCCGCCACGAACGCCTCCTGCGCGCCCTCCCGCCCGTCCTCGTCATCGACGACGATTCCGACATCTGCATCTGGCTCGACTCTTCGGCCGCCGACTTCGCCAGCCGCAAGCCCGGCACGCAGGCGTTCATCGACCGCCTCTTCGACTGGGGCCTCGTCTGCACCCTCCGCACCTGGTTCGATCAGCAAGGGGCACAAGCCCCCGTGTGGTACCGCGGTTTCGCCGACCCCGTCGCGGGACCGGCCCTCGAAGCGATCCACACCCGCCCCGCGAACCCCTGGACCGTCGCCGACCTCGCGGGCGAGGCCGGCGTCTCCCGCGCCCTGCTCGCCAAGCGCTTCAACGAGGTCATGGGCGAGCCGCCCCTCACCTACCTCACCGAATGGCGCATGCAGCTCGCCGAAGAACTCCTCGCCGACCCCGACCTCACCGTGGCCCAAGTCGCCCGCCGCATCGGCTACGCCGACCAGTTCGGCTTCAGCAACGCCTTCAAACGCCGCAAAGGCAAGAGCCCCAGTGAGTATCGGAAAACGACGGGCGTGCTCGCCTCGCTTTGACCACCGCCGCAAGTGATGTCAGCTACGCGACAGCCCGGGCGGCGCGCCGCTCCCGGGAATCAGGCAACGATCTTCATAACCTCAACGCATGCCGAAGCTCCCCCATGAAGCGCTGCATCAAGTGTTCCGCGAAAGCCCGAACCTGTTCGCCGACACCATCCAGCGGGCGTGCGAAGTCGACTTTCCCGAGATCGTCGAGGCGGAGGTCATCGACACGGACTTGACCGAGACCAAGCCGATCGTGCGCCGCCCCGACACCGTGATCAAAGCGGAGACATCCGATGGACCGCAGATCCTCATTGTCGAGGCGCAGACCAAGGAAGAACCGTCGAAGATCCGAAGCTGGGCCTACTACCTCAGCTACCTCGAGAACAAGTACAAGCTCCCGGCCACGCTGCTGATCACCACCCCGAGCGCCGCCACCGCCCGTTGGGCGCGCGGACCGCTGCTTCTCGGCCCGCCAGGATTCCCCAGCATGGAGGTGCGGCCGTTCGTGGCCGGGCCCGACAACGTCCCGTTCATCACCGACCTGGAGGAAGCGCTCGAAGACGTGGACTTCACGGTCCTGTCAGCCCTCACCCACAGGCTCAACCCCGACATCGACAAAGCACTCAAACCGCTTGCCGCCGCGATTGACACGCTGGGACCCGAGGCGAGCGCCATTTGGGCCGACCTCACCGAAGTGGGGCTCGAAGGTTGCGCACAGGATTTCTGGAGGAAGATAATGCAGACCATGCAGTACAAATTCGGCTCCCAGCTCGCCCGGCACTCGGTCGCTGAGGCCGAGGCGAGGATCATCCTGAAGTTCCTCGAGATGCGCGGCATCCCGGTCAGTGAAGGGGCGCGCCAGCGCATCGAGGACTGCACCGATCTCGAGATGCTCGAGGCCTGGGTGATGCGGGCGCCTTCGGTGCAGACGGTCGACGAACTCTTCTAGCTAGCGGTCCGTCCACAGCCACCAGTGCGCGCCCAGGCCCTCCGGGTCCATGAGCCGCGCCGCCGCACTCGACGCCGCCAGCGCGTGGGCGTACCCGACCGGGTCCTGGAAGGCGAGGGGGAGCGGCGGCGGGGTCGCGTCGAGGCCGAGCCGCCGCAGCGCTTCGCGTTGCGGCTCAAGGCGGTCGCACGCGACGGCGTCGACGGCGACGTGGGCGGTGATGTCGCGGTTCCCGTCGGGCACGGGCGGGATCTCGCGGCCGTCCTTGAAGCCGGTTATCGTGCCCGCCGCGGGCCGGGCGTGCCGCATGTGGCCGTAGTCGACCGCGAGCGCGGTGCCGCGCCGCAGCAGGCCGGTGAGGCCGCGCCACCGGGTGTCGCGGGGCGCGCCGATCTCGGCGCGCTCGCCCGGCGTGCCGATCGGCCACCACGCGGCGAGCCAGGCCGCGTCCTCGCCGGTGACCGGGTCGCCGAGCCGGGTCGCGCCGGTGCCGTCGACCTCCTCGTACCGGACCCGCCCGTCCGGGTCCACCACGGCCACATCGCAGGGGACGTTGTCGAGCAGTTCGCAGGCGATGAGCAGGCCGTCGACCGCGTCGGGCAGGTCGGGGCCCCAGGCGATGCGGTTGGGCAGGTGCGGCGGCTTCGGCCGCAGCTCCACGGCCGCGAGCTGGAAGCGGTCGTCGAGGAGGCCCGCGAGGCGTTCGAGGAGCTCGCCCCCGCCCGCCCCCACATCGAGAATCGTGAATCGGTCGGGGCGGCCGAGGCGGGCGTCCACGTCGTCGACAAGGCGCGCGATGGCCTCCGCGAAGACCGGGGTCTGCGCACTCGTCGCGAAATGGCGTCCCGGCAGCTCACACCGGTAGAACCCGCCCGGCCCGTACAGGGTCCGAGCCATCGCAGCGCTCCAGCGCTCGAACCCCGTCATGGTGCCGACCCTAGCGCCCCGAGTGAGAATTGCCACTCGTAGCCTCCCAGGCTGGCGTTAGCAATCCTGCGAAGCACAATTAACGCGTAAGCAATGACCGGTACCTCCACAAGGACTGGATCAGCATCATGGATCAGCAGCGCAGCGCAGCCCCGCAGCGGCCCGCCTCCCGGCTCGCCGTCGGGGTCGTCTCCGCAGGCAGGGTCGGCTCCGTCGTCGGAGCGGCCCTCACCCGCGCCGGCCACCGGGTCGTCGCCGCCTCCGCCGTATCCGACGCCTCCCTCGCCCGCGCCGCCCGCCACCTGCCCGGCGCCGAGATCCTCCCCGCCCCTGACGTCGTCGCCGCGGCCGAGCTCGTGCTCATCGCCGTCCCCGACGACGCGATCGCCCCTCTCGTCGCCTCCCTCCCGCTCCGGCCCGGCCAGATCTGGGTCCACACCTCCGGCGCGCTCGGCGCCGACGTGCTGCGGCCCGCCCGCGACGCGGGGGCGCTCACCGTCGCACTCGCACCCGCGATGACCTTCACCGGCCGCGACGAGGACCTGGAACGCCTCGCGGGCGTCTCCTGGGCGATCACCGGCGAAGCCGAGGCCCGGTTCGTGGGCGAGGCGCTCGTCCTCGAGATGGGCGGCGAGCCCGAGCATGTGGACGAGGCCGACCGCGCCCGCTACCACGCCGCGCTCGTCTACGCCGCCAACCACCTCATGACGCTCGTGAACGACGCCGCCGACCAGCTGCGCGCCATCGGCGTCGCGAACCCGCAGCGGCTGCTCTCGCCCCTCGTGTCGGCCTCGCTCGACAACGCGCTGCGCCACGGCGACGCCGGCCTCACCGGCCCCGTCTCGCGCGGCGACGCCGGCACGGTCGCCCGGCACCTCGGCGCGCTGGCCGGGACGGGGATCGAGGACGTGTACCGGACGATGGCCCGCCGCACCGCCGAGCGGGCGCTCGCGTCGGGCCGCCTGCAGAGCACCGACGCCGAAGGCCTGCTCGACGTGCTCGCCCAGCCCTTGAAGGAGGAGTCGTGACGGTCCTGGTCCACACGAAGGCCGACCTGGCGAAGGCCCGCGCGGCCCTGCCCGGCCGCGTCGCCGTCGTCCCCACCATGGGCGCGCTGCACGACGGTCACCGGGCGAACATCAAGCGCGCCAAGGCGATCGCCGACTCATGCGTCGTGACGGTGTTCGTGAACCCGCTGCAGTTCAGGCCGAACGAGGACCTGGACAAGTACCCGCGCACCCTGGACGCGGACCTGGCGATGTGCGAGGCCGAGGGCGTTGACCTGGTGTTCGCGCCCAGCGTCAACGAGATGTACCCGAACGGGCGGGACGGCCTCACCACCGTCCACGCCGGACCCGACGGTGAGATCCTCGAGGGCGCTTCGCGGCCGGGGTTCTTCACCGGGGTGCTCACCGTCGTCTCGAAGCTCTTCCACCTGACGCGGCCCGACGCGGCCTGCTTCGGGGAGAAGGACTTCCAGCAGCTCGCGATGGTCCGCCGCATGGTCGCGGACCTCGACATGGGCATCGCGATCGAAGCGGTGGCGACCGACCGGGAGGCCGACGGCCTGGCCCGGTCGAGCCGGAACGTGTTCCTCTCCGAGACCGAACGCGCTGCCGCCCTTGCCATCCCGCGCGCCATCAAGGCCGCGCAGGATTCGCCCGACCCGCTCGCCGCGGCCCAGACGACCCTGGCCGCCGAGCCCGGACTGGACGTCGATTACGTCGTCGTCCGGGCGAACGACCTCGGGGAGGCCCCCGCACAGGGGCCCGCGAGGCTGCTCATCGCCGCTAAGGCGGGCACGACCCGCCTGATCGACAACGCCCATGTCGTTATTGGGCACAGCACTATTGGAGACGCCCGATGATCCGGACCATGTTCAAGTCCAAGATCCACCGCGCCACCGTCACCCAGGCCGACCTGCACTACGTCGGGTCGGTCACCGTGGACGCGGACCTGCTCGACGCCGCCGACATCCTCGACGGCGAGATGGTCGCCATCGTCGACATCACCAACGGCGCCCGGCTCGAGACCTACACGATCGCGGGAGAGCGCGGCACCGGCGTCATCGGCATCAACGGCGCCGCCGCCCGCCTCGTCCAACCCGGCGACCTAGTGATCCTCATCTCGTACGCGCAGATGGAGGACGCCGAGGCGCGCGCGTTCAAACCGACCGTCGTCCATGTGAACGAACGCAACGAGATCATCGAGGTCAACGCGGACAAGGCGAACCCCGCGCCCGGCACCGCCGGCAACCCTGTGGCGTCCCCACTAGCCGCGCGGTAAGTTCTGGTCTCATGAGCGACGAACCCAACAAGGACGACGCCGCCAACGGCGCCGTGAAGGACGAGGCGAAGGCGGCCGACAAGGCCGAACCCGCCGACGACCTCAAGACCACCCACCACACCCTCGGCGACCTCGCGTACACCGCGACCACCGGTCGGATCGTGCTCCGCGAGGAGATCACCGAGGACGACAAGTTCAACGGCCGCAAACCCAAGGCCGAGGTCTCCATCACCTGGTACACCGTCGACGACGCCGAGGTCACCGACCGCCCCGTCACCTTCGCGTTCAACGGCGGCCCCGGCTCCTCCTCGATCTGGCTGCACATGGGCCTCCTCGGCCCCCGCCGCGTCGACTCCGGCGACGCCGGGAGCCTCACCCCGCCCCCGTACGGCCTCCTCGACAACGAGGAGTCCCTCCTGCGCCACACCGACCTCGTCTTCATCGACCCCGTCTCGACCGGCTGGTCGCGCGCCGTCGAAGGCGAGAAGGCCAAGGACTACCACGGGTTCACCCGCGACATCGAGTCCGTCGGCGAGATCATCCGCCTCTGGACCACCCGCCACAACCGCTGGCTCTCCCCGAAGTTCCTCATCGGCGAGTCCTACGGCGGCACCCGCGGCGCGGCCCTCGCCGACTACCTCCAGAGCCGCTTCGGCCTGTTCCTCAACGGCGTCATGTTCATCGCCCCCGCGTTCAACACCGAGACGCTCTACCACGCGAGCCGCTCCGAGCTGCCCGACCCGCTGTTCCTCCCCACGTACGCGGCCACCGCGCACTACCACGGGCTCCACCCCGACCGGGCGCTCGAGGACGTCGTCGACGAGGCCCGCGCCTACGCCGACGAGTTCCGCGCCGTCCTCGCCAAAGGCCAGAACATCACCCCCGAGGAGCGCGCCGCCGCCGTCACCAAGATCGCCTCCCTCGCCGGGGTCAGCGAGGACTACGTCGACCGCGCCAACCTGCGCCTGGAGCACACCCGGTACTACGCCGAGCTGCTGCGCCACAAGCGCCTGGTCACCGGCCGCCTCGACACCCGCTTCACCGGCCCCGCCGACCACTACACGCACGAGCGGATGCCGTACGACCCGTTCCTCGTCGGCACCGACGGCCCGTACACGGCCGCCCTCCAGTACTACCTGCGCTCCGAACTCGAGTACGAGAACGAGCACGTGTACGAGCGGCTCTCGCGCGCGGTGCACCCGTGGTCGTACAAGGAGTTCGAGGGCGAGGCCGTCGACGTCATCGGCAAGCTCGGCAACGCCATGCGCCTCAACCCGTTCCTGCAGGTCCACGTCGCGATGGGCCGCTACGACGGCGGCGTCCCGATCGAGGCGATCGAGTACACCCTCGACCACCTCGAGATCCCCCTCGCCGACCGCGAGCGCATCGAGACGAAGACCTACCCCGCCGGGCACATGATGTACGTCCACGAGGAGTCGCGCCTCCAGCAGTCCGCCGACCTCGCCGACTTCATCCGACGCGCAGCGAGGACGAACTGATGTACAGCATCCAGCGCGCCGCCAACCGCGGCAACCGGGGCTAGCCGCACCATGCACGCGAACCCGGGTCCTGCGGACGCCGCCCGAGGCGGCCTCCGCAAGACCCGGGCGCGCCGATCGACCAGCGCAGCGGCCACGCCCGCGGGCCGCACGCCCAGCGGACCCGAAACCGCCGGTTCCTCCGCGCAACGCATGACGGGCGCCTCGCTGCAGCTCCCCTTCAGGCTCGCGCCGCTAGCGTCGAAACCGGGGGCCGCTCACGGGGAAGGCTTGCCGAGCCAGAAAAGCGACACAGCCCAGCGCCGAATCGCACCTGCGGCGTGCCCCGAATCCGGGCCCGCTCCAGGGCGAGCAGCGCCAACCCGCGGCGCTCCGCCGTTCCGGGCCGCGAACGCGGCCGGCGGAACCGACAGCGCGGAACCCGCGCGCCGACCCCGCCGCACAGCGGCAGGCCCCCCGGCCCGCCCCGCCGCCTCCCGCATCCGGAAACCGGGACGCACGCCACACCCGGTTGGCACCTCGCGTGCCCGCAGGTGCACAGTTGAGCCGACCGCCGCGCCCATCGGCGGCGCACCCGACACCAGGGCACCCGGGCGACCGGGCGCCCGCCGCTAGAAGGGCAACGCGTGCCACCCGCGACCATGCCTCACACCGAGCCGCTGCCCGAACTGCCGCGCCTCCCGCGCCGGCTCCGCGCCGCGGCCCCGACCTGGACCGAGACCACCGACGTGTGCGTCATCGGCTCCGGCGTCGCCGGCCTCACCTGCGCCCTCAACCTGCGCCGCGCCGGCTTCCACGTCACCGTGGTCACCAAGGTCCGCATCGACGACGGCTCCACCCGCTGGGCCCAAGGCGGCGTCGCGGCCGTCCTCGACCCGCTCGACACCCCCGAATCCCACGCGCGCGACACCCAGATCGCCGGCGTCGGCCTCTGCGACCCGGCCGCGGTCGAGGTCACCGTCACCGAAGGCCCCGCCCGCATCGCCGACCTCATCCACCTCGGCACCGAGTTCGACCGCCACCCCGACGGCTCGCTCCAACTCACCCGCGAAGGCGGCCACCGCGCCCGCCGCATCGTCCACGCCGGCGGCGACGCCACCGGCGCCGAGATCCAGCGCGCCCTCCACGCCGCGGTCCTGCGCGACCCCTGGATCCGCATCATCGAGCACGCCATGGTCCTCGACCTGCTCACCGACGCCCGCGGGCACGCGGCCGGCGTCAGCCTCCACATCCTCGGCGAAGGCGTCGAGCACGGCGTCGGCGGCGTCGAGGCCCGCGCGGTCGTACTCGCCACCGGCGGCCTCGGCCAGATCTACCAGTCCACCACCAACCCCTCCGTGTCCATCGGCGACGGCGTGGCGCTGGCCCTCCGGGCCGGGGCGACCGTGACCGACCTCGAGTTCGTCCAGTTCCACCCCACCGCGTTGTTCCTCGAAGGTATCGGAGGGGACCGACAGCCCCTGATCACCGAGGCCATCCGCGGCGAGGGCGCGCACCTGCGCGACTTCTCCGGCGACCGGTTCATGGTCGGCGCGCACGAACTCGCCGAGCTCGCCCCCCGCGACGTCGTCGCCAAGGCCGCCACCGCCCGCATGCGCGCCGAAGGCCGCTCGCACGTGTGGCTCGACGCCCGCCACCTCGGCAAGGAGATGCTCGAGACCCGGTTCCCCACGGTCACCTCGTCCTGCCGCGAACTCGGCATCGACCCGGTCGTCGACATGATCCCGGTCGCGCCCGCCGCCCACTACTCCTCGGGCGGGGTGCGCACGGACCTGTTCGGCCGCACCAGCGTCCCGGGCCTGTACGCGGCCGGCGAGGCCGCCTGCACGGGCCTGCACGGCGCGAACCGCCTCGCCTCCAACTCGCTGCTCGAAGCGCTCGTCTTCGCCCAGCGCATCGCCGACGACCTCGCCGAGCGCAAACCCAGCCCCGGCGTAGCCGAAGTGCCCGAGGGCGAAGGGGACGTCTGCTCCACGACCTCGCGCGCCCCGATCCAGGAGGCCATGACCGCCGGGGCCGGGGTACTGAGGTCCGAAACGTCACTGGAGGCCACCGCTGCGTCGTTGACGACTTTGGGGGACAATGTGTCTGGTCGTCCACGACCGGCCACATGGGAGGCGACGAACCTGCTGACCGTCGCCTCCGCGGTTACCGCCGCCGCCCACCGACGCCGCGAGACCCGCGGCAGTCACTGGCGCGAGGACCATCCTGACGCCGACGCCGCCTGGCTCGGCCATCTCAGCCTCTCCATCAGCTCCGACGGGGAGCTCGACACCACTTGGGAGCCCATCGCATGAGCCGATTCGCCGCTTCGCCCGGCGGGGCCGGACTGGACGAGCGCCTGCTCGCCCTCCGCCTCGACCCTGAAGACGTGTACGTCGCCGTCCAGGACTACCTCGACGAAGACCTCTCGCACGCCCGCCGCGACGTCACCTCCGAATCGATCTTCGGACCCGAGCACAAGTCCACTGTGGCCATCACGGCCCGCGCCGACGGGCTCCTCGCGGGCCTCCCCGTCGCGCACGCGGTCTTCCACGCCATGCCCGGCGACATCGAGTTCACCTACCTCGCCAACGAAGGCGCGCGCATCCGCGCCGGGCAGGTCCTCGCCCGCGTCTCCGGCCCCACCCGCTCGCTCCTCGCCGCCGAGCGCACGGCCCTGAACCTGCTGTGCCGCCTGTGCGGCATCGCCACCCACACCCGCCGCTTCGCGGACGTCCTCGCCGACTGGCACACCACCGTCCTCGACACCCGCAAGACCACGCCCGGCCTGCGCGCCCTGGAGAAGTACGCGGTGCGCGCCGGCGGCGGCGACAACAAGCGCATGGGCCTGTACGACGTGGCGATGATCAAGGACAACCACAAGGAGGCCGCCGGGTCCATCAGCGAGGCCTTCGCCGCCGTCCGCTCCGCCGAGCCCGAGATCGACATCCAAGTCGAGGTCGAGACCCTCGACGAGGCACTCGAAGCGGTCGCCGCCGGGGCCCTGTTCCTCCTGTGCGACAACATGAGCCCCAAGGAGCTCGCCGAGGTCGTCGAGGCCGTCGGCGACCGGGCCGAACTCGAGGCGACCGGACGCATCAGCCTCGACTCCGTAGTCGACTACGCCGCCACCGGCGTCGACTACATCTCCGTCGGCGCGCTCACCCACTCGTCGCCCATTCTGGACATCGGCCTGGACTTCGAGGAGTAGACCGTGCTGCTGTGCGTCGACATCGGGAACACGAACACGGTGCTCGCAGTGTTCGAGGGCGAGACCCTCAAGCACTCGTGGCGGATCCGCACCGATCCGCACGCCACCGCCGACGAGCTCGGGCTCACCTTCAGAGCACTGCTCGACGGCGACGGCGTCGACCTGAGCGGCATCGCGCTCTCGTCCACCGTGCCCCAGCAGGGCGCGGAGGTCGCGAAGATGGTGCAGCGGTACTACCCGCACGCGCACCTCGTGCAGATCGCACCGGGCATCAAGACCGGTGTGCGCCTGAGCATCGACAACCCGCGCGAGGCCGGACCCGACCGCATCGCCAACACGCACGCGGCCTTCCACCTCTACGGCGGTCCGTGCATCACGGTGGACTTCGGGACCTCGACGAACATCGACGTCATCTCCGAGCACGGCGACTTCCTCGGCGGGGCCTTCGCCCCGGGCATCGAGATCTCGATCGACGCGCTGGCCTCCCGCGCCGCGAACCTGCTGAAGATCCCGCTCGTAAAGCCGCGCAGCGTCATCGGCAAGAACACTGTGGAGTGTCTGCAGTCGGGGATGGTCTACGGCACTGCGGCGCAGGTGGACGGTCTCGTCCGACGCATCACCGACGAGCTCGGCACCGACCCGACCGCGGTCGTCGCCACCGGCGGCCTCGCCCCGGTCGTGATCGAGCAGTGCGAGACGGTCACCCACTACGAGCCGAACCTGACCCTGCACGGCCTCAGGATGATCTGGGACCGCAACCGCTGACGCGGGCCGCGGGCGAGCCTCGCTCATGAGCCTTGAGCAGGCCTCGCCCGCGGGCCGCTGGCGCCTCGCTCACGGATCGCGGGAGCGGCGAGTGAGCGAAGCGGGAGGCGGAAGTGAGCGGCGCGTGAGCGCCGCTCCATAGGTTGGGTCCATGACCCAGCACACCAGCACTTCTCCGCTTCGGCGCACGATCACCTTGTGCGCGCGCACCATCGCCGCCGGCTCCCTGGCGGCCCTGGCCGTGGCCGCCTTCGCGGCTCCGGCCGCCGCCGACGAACCCGAGTTCACGCCGCCGTACAGCAGCGACAGCGTGCGGATCACCGGCGACGAATTCACGCCGCCGTACGCCAGTGTCCGGATCACGGGCGATGACGTCGACAACCGCGACTTCAGCGTCCGCATCACCGGCGATGACGTCGACAACCGCGACTTCAGCGTCCGCATCACCGGCGATGACGTCGACAACCGCGACTTCAGCGTTCGCATCACCGGGAAGGACCAGAGCGTCCGGATCACCGGCGACGACATCCGCCGACTCCCGGACAACCGCGAGTTCAGCGTCCGCATCACCGGCGCCGAGCCCGACAACCGCGACTACTGACCGACACCCGCACCGCCCTCCGGGAGGCGGTGCGAAGGGGCGTCCGGCCACACCTTCGCCGGACGCCCCTTCCTTGTCGTCTCCGGGTAACGACTCGCCCCGCCCCTCAAGGAGACCGCGGATCTCCTCAGCGCGCGGATCGTCGATCTCTCCCGCGATCTCCAACGCCCGCACCAGGACGGCGTCGGCCTCCTCCGCGTGCCCGTCCGCCCGCAGCTCCCGGCCCAGCAGCGTCAGGCTCCCCGACTCGTACCACCGGTCGCCGATCCCGGCGTACAGATCAGAGGCCCGCCGCAGCCACGACGCCGCGACCGCGTGCTCGCCGAGCTGCCCGTGCGCGCGCCCGATCGTCTCCATCGCCCGGCCCTGCCCGCGCTGGTGCGCGAGCTCGCGGAACAGCTCCAGCGACCGCCCGGCCGTCTCGACCGCCTCCGTCGCCCGGCCCGCCTCCGAATAGGACTGCGCGAGGTTCAGCAGCGACACCGCCAGGTCGCCCGGCTCATCGGTCTCCTCGTCAAGGCGCACGCACCGCCGCAGATGCTCGATCGCCTCCTCATGCCTGCCCATGCTGCGGAAGATCATCCCCAGGTTGTTCAGCACCGTCGCCTGCCCGCTGCGGCTGGCGCTCTCCAGGTAGATCGCCAACGCCTGCCGCTGCGACGCGATCGCCTCGTCGAACCGCCGCAGATGCCGCAGGCTCGCCCCCATCGTCAGCATCTCGGCCTCCCCGGCCCGGTCGCCCGCGCGCCGCGCCGCCGCCAGACCGGCCGCGCCGAGCGACGCGATCTCCGGCCAGGCCCGGCACCGGTCCAGGTGCGCCCACAGGATGTGCACCAGCCGCCAGCAGTTCCGGTCCAGCCCAGCGGCTTCGGCCGCACCCGCTCCCGCGATCAAGTTGTCGTGCTCGGTCTCGAACCAGTCGAGCGCCGCCGGGGCGTCCGCGAACGCGAGCGGCGCGACCTCGGTGCGCGGCGTCTCCAGGCCCGGCCCCATCGACGTGGGCTGCAAGTGCGACCAAGCCGCGAGCCCGGTCGCGATATACCAGTCGAGCAGCCGCGCGAGCGCCCGCGCCCGGCCCTGCTCACCGTCCACTGCGGACGCCAGTTCGGCGGCGTAGACCCGCAGCAGGTCGTGCAGCTCGTACCGGCCCGGGCGGGGCCGCTTCAGCAGGTTGTGGTCCACGAGCAGCTCCAGGTTCCGAAGCGCCGCCGCGGTCGTCGTGCCCGCCAGGGCCGCCGCCGCCGGCGCGCCGATGTCGGGACCAGGGGCCGTGCCGAGCAGCCGGAACAGCTTCGCGGGCAACGGCGGCAGCGCCCGGTACGACCACTCGAAGACCTTCCGCACATCGTCGGCCCCGTCGTCGAGCGCGTCGAGCCGCGCACTGCCGTCGCTGGCCTCCTCGACCAGGTCTGGCACCGAGACGCCGGTGTTGCGGACCCGTTCGGCGGCAAGGGCGACGGCCAGCGGCAGGTGCCCGCACAACCCGGCGAGCTCCGCGATCGCGTTGGGGTGCTTGGAGACCGCCTCGGGGCCGAGCACGCGTTGCAGGAGCGCGGCCGACTCGGCGGGCGTGAACGGATCGAGTTCGACCAGGGCCGCGCCTTCATGCCGACGCAGGCTCCGCAGCCGGTTCCGGCTGGTGATGAGGACCAGGCCGCCCGCACCGGGCAGCAGGGGCCGCACCTGGTCGGCGTCCCGCACATTGTCGAGGAGCATGAGCACGCGGCGGCCTGCGAGCGCAGTGCGCAGCGCCACCGAGCGGCCCTCCGTGTCCGGCGGGATCCGCTCAGGCGGCGTCCCAAGCGACAGCAGCAGTGTCATGAGCGCGGCGTCGGCCGACCCGCCTTGCCAATGGCCGGAAAGGTTCAGGTGCAGCTGCCCGTCGGGGAACCGGTCGGCGACCCGGTGCGCCCAGTGCACGGCCAGCGTGGTCTTGCCGACCCCGGCAGGACCGCTGATGACCGCGATCGAGACCGGCGCGCGGCCGTGCTCGGCGTCGGCGAGCAGCCGGTCGAGCTCGGCGAGACGGTCGGCGCGGCCGGTGAACCCGGGGATGTCGGTCGCGAGCTGCCTCGGCGCAGGAACGGCCACGGGCGCGGCGGGCCGGGCGGTCTCAGTCTCCGCCTCTTGGCGCAGCACCGTGCGGTGGACGCGCTGCAGCTCCTCCCCGGGGTCGACGCCGAGCCGGTCGGCCAGAAGGGTGCGGATGCGCTGGTACGCGGCGAGGGCTTCGGCTTGGCGTCCGGAGCGGTGCAGGGCGAGCATGAGCCGCGACCACAGGAACTCGCGCAGCGGGTGCGCGTTCGTGAGCGCCTGCAGGTCGGCCACGAGCTCGGCGTGCCCGCCCGCGTCGAGGACGAGGTCGGCGCGGCGTTCGAGCGCGCGCAGCCGCTCCTCGACCAGGGTCGGTGCATGCGCCGATGCGAGCGAATCGGCGTCCACATCGGCGAGCGGCTCGCCGCGCCAGAGCCCGAGCGCCTGGTCCAGGATCGCGAGTTCTGCGGCGCCGGCAGCGCGCTTCGACTCGTCGATGAGCAACCGGAACCGCTGCACGTCAACGGCTTCTGCCTCAAGCGCCAACGTGTACTCACCGGGAGCGGTGCGAATGGCGTCAGCGCCGAGGACCTGCCGCAGCCGGTTGACGACGGCGTGCAGACGGTGCCGCGCGGTCGGCTCGTCCTCGCCCCAGACCAGCGCGGCGAGCGCGCTGCTGCGCACGGGCTTGCCCGCCGCGAGGGCGAGGGCGGCGAGGACGGCCCGCTGCCGGCCGCCGTCAACCGGCGCAGGCCGACCGTCGACGGTGACCTGGAACGGCCCGAGCAGTCCGATTCGGATCATGTCTGTCATGGCGCGGCATCTCGCAGTGATGGTTGCATTCGCCGCGCAGCAGGGCCGGGCGATCGCGGGGGCAGGGCGCAGGCGGTGCGCCCGGCGGCGGTGCCGCCGAACGCCCACATTAACCGTGCCGCGCTCGCGGAGAAAGAGCCGTGATCCGGGTCCGCGAACCAGGCGGGGCCGCACCGCAGTGACACTGCAGCGCGGCCCCGGACCGGTGCCGGTCAGCCCTCAGGTCGACCCAGGATCCAGACGGTCATGCGCTTCCGGGCGTGGAACACGAGGTGATCGGGGTTGGCCTTGAGCCAATGGTGTTGGCTCAGTTCATGGGTGAGCGCGGTGTAGTGGGCTTGGCTGCGGCGTTGCTCGGCGAGCGGTTCGGCGAGGTGCGGTTCGCCGTAGAGCGCGCGGGTGACGGCTTCGACGGCGAGGTGGTCCGGCGGGGGCACGGTGCCGCGCCCGCCCTGGCGCAGCTCGGTCATGAACGCGCCCAGGCGGACGTAGTCGATCGGCCCGGCCCCGAGCCCGGCGCCCGGGCCGAAGCGGAATTCGAGGACCACTGCGGTGGCGGCCCGGAGGAGGTCGGCGGCGAAGGCGTGGTCTCGCACCTGGAACCGCTGCCGGAGGTTCGCGGCGGTCGCGATCTCGCCGGTGACGAGCGCCGTCAGGTGGGCGCGGTGGAGCGCGTCGGGTGTCATGCGTCGGTTCCTTCCGGGTCGGGAGCGGACTGGTCGGGTGCAGTCTGTGAGGGTGCGGCCGGCTCGGGTGCAGTCTGCGAGGCTGCGGCCGGCCCGGGTGCAGTCTGCGAGGCTGCGGCCGGCTCGGGTGCCGACTGCGCCGGAGCCGCCGACTCAGGCCTTGTCGACTTGAGCGCCGGCGAGTCGAGGGCCCTGCCAAGGAGGTCTTCCCGGGCTTCCTCGACGAGGTCGAAGAGTTCGTCCAGTTCAGACTCGCTCAGCTGCGGGTCGGCGAACTCGTCGATGACCGCCCACATGTACGCGGCCTGCTCGGTGTGCGGGATCTCGGTGAGCAGCACCGATTCGGAGGTGACGGCCCGGACCATGGCCTCGGCGCGCAGCGCCTCGAACGGCCGCTCCGGGCTGTAGTGCTTGTCGTGCAGGCGTTTCGTGAACGCCGCGAGTTCGACCGGGTCGGGTTCGAAACCGAGTTCCTCGACCACGAACTGGGTGAAGAGCGTCAGCGTGAACAGCAGGTGGCTCATGCGCTGCTCGACGCTGATCTGCGCGGCGAGGCGCGCGGCCTCGGCCGCCTCGCCCCGCAGGCGCGCCATGGCGTGCGCGCGGAACAGTGCGGTCTGGTTGGCGGGATCCACGGATACACCTTTCGTGAGTGAGTTATCCACAGGCTGTTGATCTGCGGATTTGCTTGTCGTGACGGGAGTTATCCACAGGTGGGAAATCCGTCGTTGAGTTGCTTGACTTTCTGTGACAGGCTGGCTTCAGTTTTGGTGTAGGTGAGGCGGTTGGAGAGGGCCGCGCGGACCGCCTGGAAGTCTCGGGTCGCGGGGTTGGCTCCCGCGCCCGGGCACCTGCATCAGACTCCGCGGAGGCGCGGGCGGTCGGCTTCGCCAGAGCCGACCGCCCCGCCACAACACTTCGGCTGGGCTTCAGCTGTCGCGGTCTTGTTGGGCGGTTTCAGACTGCGATCGCTTCGCGTTCGACGCGGGCGGTGCGTGAACTCGCCCGGGATCGCAAGCGAATCGGGGTCATTCCCGGAGGAGCGCACCGGCAACGGGTTTGCTTGAGCGCCTTGCCATACCGAGCACCGCTGCTGTGGGGTGCGCGTCGGCCTACGCCCACGCCGCGCCTCCGGACAGGTGCCCGCGAACCGCCTCCGGGGACACGGCGGAGCGGGCGCGTTGCGCGCCTCGCATCGCCTGTGCGAACCGGCTGGTCCGCTCGGCGAGCGCGGCGTGCCGCTCGGGCGGGACGGAGTCGGCCTCGCGCGGCCGGAGCCTGTCAGGCGAGACCAGGTCAGCCCCGCGCGGTCGCCTGTGAGGCGAAGCGGGGTCGGCCCCGCGCGGCGGCCTGCCAGCCGAAACCGGATCGGTCTCGCTCTGCCGAGGCCGGTGGCGGAGGAGCCCGGCGATCAGGCGCAGCCCTCGCGCGATCCGGCCGATGGTGGGCCCGCCTTCGCGTTCGATGGCGGTATCCCGATTCGTGCGGGACTGCATGTGGGCGGCGGCAAGGCCGGCGGACTTGTCGAGGAACCGGTCCCAGGCGTCTTCGCGGAGCTTCGAGAACCGGAACTCGGCGACCGGGTCCACCCATTCGCCTCCGTGCGGCCCTTCTTGGCGATCGACGTTCGGCCAGGGACGAAGCCTCGGTCGCGGTGGCACGCTCGCCAACGGGGTCCCTCGGCCGCGGACCGCGCCTTCGGCAGCTGCGGACCGCGGTTGGGCCGTGTGTGCCTGCTGCGGGCCTTGGCCTTCGGCATCGACCGACCCATGACGGAACCTGGTCTCCTGCGGGTCTTCGCCTTCGGGCTCGACCGACCACTGCGGGGACGGGCGGTCGGAGCCCGAACGCCTCGCTCTCGGCCGATGCGAGCGCTGGTCAGGAACGACGCGCAGGTGCGCGGGCGCCACCGCCGGAGGCGTCGGCCCCGATCGGTCCCCGCCGTCCCGCTTCCGCTCGCCGCCATCCCGCTTCCGCTCCCCGACCTCTCGAGCCTCGCGGCTCTCGGACCCGCGAACCTCGCGCTCGTCCGCCCCACTGACCTCACCCTCTCGGTCGGCTTCGCCCACCAGGTCTGCCTGGCGCGCCTCTCGGGCTTCGCGCTCCCGGGTGAAGCGGGTGCGACGGTCGTAGAGCGCTTCGGCCTGCTCCGCCCACTCGGCCTTCTCGGGATCTTCTTCGATCTCCCACCACGGGATCGGATCGGGGAGTTCGTCGCGACGGTGACGGCCGGTGCGACGGTCGGGGAACCACCCCGGGGCCCCGAACGGTCCGGGATCGAGCACGTCGTAGGGCCGGTTCTTGTCGATCAGCCAGTCGTCGCCGGGTTTGTGGCGCAGGTGGTCGGGTTCGTAACGCGGCGACCAGGGGTCGTCGTCGGCGGCGTCGAGGAGGCAGAGGTCGGGACGGGTTTGGTAGCGATACGCACCAGGTGTCATCGGATCGGGTGAACCGTCGGACAGGAACAGGCGGCGGTCCGCCCAGTCGTAGAACCCATCGACCTCCTCGAACAGGCCCGGATTCTTCGGGTGCGGGTAGGCCGGGTTGTGACGCGGGTCGGACGAAACGGGACCGGCTGTGCCCGCCGAAACCTGCGGCAGCGCAGTCGGTCCGGGTGCTCGCGCTTCGGACTGCGGCCGGGCTGACGGTCCGACAGTTCCCGTCTCGGACTGCGGCCGGACGAACGGTCCGGCATCTCCCGCCTCCGACTGCCGGAGCGAGGCCGAGTCGGCGGAGGACCGGCCCGCCAGTCGGCTGCGCTCTCGACCCGTCGAGTCTCCAACCAGCGGTGCGGCGTTCTGCCCGGCTCTCCTTGCCGCGATCTGCGGCAGTGGCACCGATTCATTCGCAGCGAGACCCGCACTCGCGCCGCCTGGGACGTAGCCGCTTGGGTCGCCCGGTGCGTGGTGGCCCGCCATCGCGAGATTCGGGATGTCCGACGAGGTCTGCGAGTCGAAATCGCGGGCGGCCATGTCGCGAAGCCGAGCGCGGAGGAGCTCAGCGAGCTCCCGGTCGCGGTCATCGAACGGTTCGGTTTCTGACTGACCTGCGGCCGACGCCGCTGCGGTCGGCTCGGTCGAAGGTGCGGTGGAGTACGCGGCGGTGTCGGTGTTGCCGCGCGAATGGCTGTTTTCAGGTACGCCGGAATAGCGTATCGTCGTAGACGACACAGAAGGCTCGCTTTCTGTTGTTGGCCGCCCGGCGGACCGGAGATTGGTAGTCGAGGACCACCGGGCGGCCTTTACATTCTGGCCTATCGATAAAATTCGATGTGAGCTGGATGTTCCGTAACAAGCTCCGTTCGAGACGTAAGAATTTGGCTCGCTTCCGATTGCGCGAGTACTTGTCTCGATGATGACCCTCCAAAAACTTACGTGTCAACTTACGTGACAAAAGTGTCTGGAGAAATTTTGAAAAGACTTGGGGGACAAGGCCTTTGGCCTTGTCCCCCGAAGCCGTGAGCGTGGTTACACCTCGCTCAGCCACTCCAGCGCAAGCGACTTCGCTTCGGCAAGGTACTGATCGAGCTGCGCGTAGATCTCGGCCGACTTGTGGGTCATCATGCGGAGGGCCAAGGTGTGGAACCGAAGCTGTTCGTCCGCAGTAACTTCATCGAGCGACTGGTCATCATCGAAGACCGCGCGGATCAGCACCTCCATTGCCATCGGGCGAAAGGGAGGCTCGGCGCTTCGGTAGGCGTAGGCCATTTCATCCACAAACGTCTTGATCGCCACGAGTCCGTGATCGTCGCGGAAGTAGGTCTCCGCGAGCTCGGTGAACGCCGCTGCAATGTAAACCACGTACTCGCGCTGGTCTGCATCGGCCATCTGCGCGAGAAACTCACGAGCGTTTGCGCCTTCGCCGAGCGCCAGGGCCTTGGCGATCTTCTGGAACAGGTCGTAGTTAGCCATCTTCCTTCTTCCGAGATTTGCGGGTGACCGCCTCAAACGCGAACGCTGTAATCACGAGCGCGTTGCTGAGCAGGTCGCCGGTCTTGATCGCTTCGGCATCGATTCGGCTGACATAAGTCGGCGGCTGTCCGGTCTGAACTTCGACGATAGCTTGCGCCTCGGCGCCCCAAGGATCGAAGTCGTCTTCGACCTCGAGCGTGTGGGTTCCGGCTGCCTGCTTGGCGCCTTCGGCAAGGTCGCCGGCTTGCTGGACATACTTTCGGCCGACGCGTCGGTGCTTCGGCTTGCCTGTGTCGTCGTTCGCGCCCTCGTGCTCCTTCTGAAAGGGGCTCAGGCTGGGATCGACTCCGGTCAGCTCTTCGCCGGTCGGGACCGGATCCTCCCGAAGATGCCTTGGGACGGCATCGAGTCCGGCCTTCGGGGCGCCGTCGGCATCGATCCGCGTCAGCGGCACGACCGCACCAGACCCGGGGGCTCCCGGTCCCATGTTGCCCTGGATAGCCGACACGACCATGAAATGCGCCTTCGTCAACGCCCCCTCAAGCGCAGCCCGAAGCGACTCCGCCTCCTCGATCTCATCGACAACCTTCCGCATCCTCGCGGCGCTGCCTTCGAGCCCGAGGCCGATCATTGCGGCGATCGTGTGCTCCGCCTGTCCCTTCGACGAGTTGATCGGCCCGGCGACCTCCGCCGCTGCCGCGCGATCGACCTCGATCTTGGCGGCCAGGTCGTTGAGACTTCCCACGACCGGTCCCTACTGACCCGTCGCAGCCGCAGCCGAGGTCATTGCCTCGCCCAACTTGTTCTGCAGGGCCGCTGCGAAGGTGTCGCATTCCTCCAGCTGATCCTTCACCGCGTCGAGCGCCATCGCCTTGCCCTGAAGACCCATCTCCTGCAACTGGTTCAGTGTCTCCTCGGCCATGGCCTTCGCGCCCTGGATCTGACCTTGCAGGTCGGTCACCGCGTTCGAGTTCGCGCTCAGCGAGGAGATCACTTCGTCAATGCTCGCCATGGAGGTCCGCCGCTTTCATTCGGGTTGGGGTGCAGCAGGATCGCGCAGCATTGGAAGAACCCCGCGCAACCGTCGCCGCGCGCCACGTTACCCGAACCAGGACAACCCCGCATGACACACGACACCGGCCCGGTGTCAATCGGTAGGCGGCGGACTTGCCTGCGAGAGCGATCAGGTTGGCATGTCGTCGAGCTTCATCAGCTCAGACTGTAGGGCCAGCACCCGGTCATCGCCGTGGCCGAGCCGAGACGCGGCTGGAAGCGCTGATCAACATGGCCCCGAGGAATTGAAGCACGACCGCTCCCGCGCCACGAGCAACACAAGCAGCGCAGCAGATCACGGCTGTCGTGCTAGTTGTCTGCGCGAAGGTTTTCTACGATGAGACTCGCTGCGGCGATCGAAGCATCGTCTCGGAGGGGGTCGGTTAGCGGCAACCTCTTCCAACCGTCGCGGACCGCCTCGACGAGACTGTGGAAGGTGAGTGCCTGACTAGGATCGACAATGGCCTCGATATCGGCCTCTTCTAGATTCCAGGCCCGCAATCCTTCGCGGAGGCGGCCGTCTCTCAGGCACGTCGATCCGTTGGCAATTGCAGGGCCTGAACGCTGGAGCCTGGCGAGTAGCTCGTTGCGCGGCATGCACTGCGCGGCATCGAGATAGCGGGCGAATTCGACGTGGTCTCTCGGCATATCCCGGTCGATGTCATATGGACCGGCCTTGATCCTCGGCCAGTCCAGGAGGGCCGCCATCTCGTCGAAGGTGCTGGCCCGGTCGGCGATCCGCTGCAGGCTGGGAAGGAACAGGCTCACGATCGACGCCGCGAACGGATGAGCCATCTTCAGCACCTGCGATCCGCGGACTTCGGCCGAGGGATGCGTGTGCCCGTTGCGAACGAACACGGCCTTCTCGATGGTATGCAGCGTCAGCAGACTGGACACGATTCCCAGAACTGAAAACACCTCCATGTCCTGAACAAGGTTCGCCGGGCCTGCGATTTGGCGCCGCCAATCATCCAGCACCACCCGCAGAGCGAGCCAGTCCGCTTCCAGCTCACGTCGCTGGTCGGGTGAGCAGGCCGGCACCTCGACACCCGGCCCGAAACCAGCCCGCTCGGGCGAGTGCCTTAGTGCCCGATGAGCAAGCTCGTGGGCGATGACGAACCGAATCGCGCTGGCATACAAGGCGTTGAAGATCTGCTCTTCCCGGGGGTTCAGAAATAGGATGATCTGCCCGCCGGAACCTTCAAGGCGCTGGCCGATGAGGTAGTACCGCAGGATCCAGGAGATGATGTCTTCATCTTCGAAGACGCTCCCGCGCTTGCTAGCTCGGCGCAGGTATCGCAGACGCTTGAAGACCTCAGGCACAACGGCGGGTGCGATGCCGATGGTGGTGAATCGGCAGAACATGTTCAATGCTACGAAGACTGCATCGCTGACCATGATCAGTGCGGAGCCGTCGCCGTACTGGTTGAGCTGCGCGGTCACGTCGGTGTGGGCGGTGCCGATGATCCGGAGGGATGCGAACGGGGCCGGGTCGATCCCGTAGCGCGTCATGGATTCCAGCAGTTGACGGCCGATGGTGTCAAGCATGTTGTCGGGATGGGCAGGGTCGGCCGGATCAACGGGGTCGAGCCAGGACATTTGAGAGAGGGCGTACTCCCGGGTCCGATCGTTTTCATTACCCGCGGTGAAGCGCTCGATGGTATCGAGCCATTCGGCAACCTGGTCGTATCGATTCACTCGCAAGTAGCGGGCTCTGCGGTCCGCCTCCGTTTCACCGCTCACGTCAACTCCGGCGCGCTCTTGCAGAACTCGCTCAACCCGACTCGGGCGATGAGCACCGACAGCAGGGGAATGGCGACCACATCCTCGCCGATCTGTTGGAGGACCTCGTAAATTGCGGCCGCGTCGACGAGCCGGTCCGAGCGGCTGGAGCCCAGGAACCCTTGGAGTCTGCGGTCATGGCAGATTCGCCGCTGGAGCTCCCGGTGCCGTTTCTCGAACCATTCCCTGCCGAACTTGCGATGACGCCGTCGATCGCTCGGTCCCAGGCCCAGCCCTTCCCCTTGAAGGGCCGCTCCGAGAAGCTCGTAGAGCTCGTCGTCGGACTTGTCCCAGTACTGCTCTAGTGTCAAGTGCGCTGTCCCTCTGCAGAACTGACGGTTGTGGATCTCGCTGGGTGCGGGAGTGCCGCTGAGGCCATTATCCCCTACTCGCGGTCCTGTTGCGTCCCACCATGGCTAGTCCGGCCAGATCGATCGATTCAGCGATCTCGGCGAGTAAGACAATCAGCGGCCGCCGCGCTTCGATCCTGAAGGCACACACCAGCTGCGTCCAAGGCCTGTCCTCGGGGGATCGCATGACACGACTGACTGCATGCGAAATGGCCTGGTACTCAATCAGATTCGTAGTGCTCTGTGGCCTCGTAGATCAGGGTCGTGACTCCGCTGTGGCTCGGGGTGATGCCAAATCCGTACCCGGAGAATACGGTGAAAAAGTCCAATGAGGCGGATCAGTGAGTCGTCTGCGCCGTTCTCGAATTCGAGTCCGTAATAGGTCGACCCGTCGATGAACTGAGTTTTCGCCTGCGACTGGAGGATCGGCACCGGCGCGAAGGCGATCGGAGGACCCTCCAAAGCGACCTCGGCGGCTTCCTCACCGTCGGGTGCGGGGTGGATTGTGCCCTCGGGTCGGTCGGCGGCGCAGGCGGAGGCGATGAGCAGCGTCGTCGCGCAAGAGAGTGCAAGGCATAGAGAGGTGGGTCTGCCGCGCATCACCTGATGCTACCGATTGACTGCAAATGATGGCGTCCGCGAAAGATGTCGACGATGCGGTTGAGCCAACGGCTTCGTCCCCGCTGTCGAGATCACGGTCCGCGGCGCGCATCGGAGACGCAGGGTGGCAGGGTGATTCCAAGTTCCGGGGTTGGGGCCAGCTGTTTACTTGGCCGACCAACACCGCCGATCCGCCGCGTGCCTGGCCTTCCCACGCGAAGCCCACCTTCCGCATCCCTGGCCGCCGCAGGGAGACCGGAATGGCCGAGACCCGCCGCACGGACTACGCCTCGGCTCTACCAACGCCGCCAAGTCCACCAGGGCAATTGATGAGGAACCAGAAGGAGCCCTACCGATCCTGGCGGCAGCCATCGCCCCTCATTCCCGCTGATGAGGTATCGCAGCGGTCGGAGCCCACCCTGAAGCGCCGCAAACAGATGGGTGTTGACCGGTACCGGTCGATACCGGTCCGATATCGCCTCTTGGGCTCGGCCGGTGGTCCGGTCCGACCTCGGGAGGGGTGGTCATCTGCCAGTTCTCCACAGTTCGGCGAACCCTAGGGGACCGGCCGATGTTGCGCAGGCGGTCGGGAGTCCGAGACGGACCGGGACGGGTTCCACGCCCTGCCGAGGCATTACGTGCCGAGCGGCGAACTGCTCGTCTGACCTCTTCGGACACCCGGCATCATGTTACCCGTCCACTGGGGATCTCGGTCTTGGTGAGCTGCTCGGAGACCTCCCAGATGCGCGCGGCCGCTTCGATGCTGCGCAAGGGAGGGAACAGCCGTTGCTCGGCGGGCGGACCGCCGAGGCCGCCGGCGCCCTTGGGGCCGTGAAGAGTGCCGCGCTTGGCGGCGGGATCGGTGGCGGCCATGAGCGCGGGCAGTTTCGCGGTCTCGACCGTGCCGAGGAGGATGCCGTGGGCGGAGAGCCAGCGGATCATGCGGACCTGCGGGGTGTCCGTGCTGCGGCCGAGTTCGGGCCGGGCGGCCAGGAGGCTGGTCGGGGCGACGCCGGGATGTGACAGGTTGCTGGTGATGCCCCATCCCTCGGCCTTGCTGCGCCGGTCCAGTTCCAGTCCGAACAGGCCGAACGCGATCTTGGACTGACGATAGGCGCGCATGCCGTCGTAGCCCCTTTCCCAGTTCAGGTCCTCCCAGTTCACCGCCCCGCTCCTCGCGGCGATGCTGACCTGCGAGGTCACGCGGGCGCGGCCCGCCCGCAGGAGCGGCAGCAGGTGGGCGACGAGCGCGAAGTGCCCGAGGTGGTTCGTGCCGAACTGCAGCTCGAATCCGTCCGCGGTGGTCTGCCGGTCCGGCGGCTGCATTACGCCGGCGTTGTTGATGAGGAAATGGATCGGGCGGCCCTCCGCGCGCAGGGCCTCGCCGAGGGCCGCGACCGACTCGAGCGAGGACAGGTCGAGGCTGCGCAGCGAGACCTGTGCGTTCGACGTGACGCGGCGAATCGCTGCGATCGCGTTCTCGCCCTTGCGCTGATTGCGCACCGGCATGACTACTTCCGCGCCGGCCGCGGCGAGCCGGGCGGCCATGCCCAGTCCCATGCCGTCGCTGGCGCCGGTGACCAGCGCGCGCTTTCCCGACAGATCCGGGACGACGATGTCGATTGCCTGACGTGCCATGGCGCTCCTCCGTGCTCGTTCTGATGACGCCTGCTGCCACCACCTTCGTCGACGCGGCGGCGTCTATCCAGGACTTCCCGATCCGCGGCTGCGGGAGCCGCCTCTCGCAGGCGGGGTCGGCCGTCGCCGCGCCGCGCGCGTTAAGGGGGGATCGGCAAGTCGTGGCTGCGTACGTTCGGCGGCGGTATACATGGAGTCCTCAAGAAGGGGGCACGCCGTGATCGACCGCATCGGCCTCGCCGAGTTCCTCCGGTCGCGCCGCGAGGCGCTGCAACCGGAGGACGTGGGCCTGCCGCGGGGCGTCCGCCGCAGGACCAGCGGTCTGCGGCGCGAGGAGGTCGCCGCGCTGTGCCACATGTCGGTCGACTACTACGCCCGGCTCGAGCGGCAGCGCGGGCCGCAGCCCTCGGAGCAGATGCTCGCGTCGATCGCCCAGGGCCTGCACTTGTCACACCTCGAGCGCGACCACCTGTTCCGTCTCGCCGGGCACCAGCCGCCGGCAAGCGGCGTGGTCGGCGAGCACGTCAGCCCCGGGCTCCTGCGCGTCCTCGACCGGCTCGATGACACGCCCGCCGAGATCGTGACCGAACTCGGGGAGACCCTGAAGCAGTCCCGGCTCGGCGTCGCGCTCACCGGGGTGACGACGGCGTTCACCGGGCCTGAGCGCAGCCTCGGCTACCGGTGGTTCACCGACCCCGCCTCGCGGCGGCTCTACGCTCCGGATGGGCACGCGTTCCTCAGCCGCATGTACGCCTCGGGGCTGCGCGAGGTCCTGGCGCTGCGCGGCCCCGACTCCCGCGCCGCCCATCTCGCCGACCTGCTGCTCGACCGCAGCGAGGAGTTCCGGCGCCTGTGGGCCGATCATGAGGTCGGCGTCCGGCCCGACCAGGTCAAGCATTTCGTTCACCCTGAGGTCGGCGCTCTCGAACTGCACTGCCAGCACCTCGTCGATCCGGGTCACGCGCACTCGCTGCTGGTGTACACCGCCGTCCCCGGCAGTGAGAGCCACGAGAAGCTCCGCCTCCTTGCCGCCATCGCCGCCTCCCTGCCCCATTGAACCCCCGGTCCTCGCCGCCACCGCCGTCGAGGTGACAGCGCCTGTCGGCTAATCGAGGGTGCGGGCGCCTCCAGAGCGCGAGGTCCGGAACGTCGCGCAGGAGATCCTGCAGGTACGGCTCAAGACACCCGAGTACGGCCGGCACCGCCAGCATCGGGCGCTCGGTATTCAAGAACCGCACCGGGTTCCGCGAAACGGCATGGCCGCGGGGAGCGAGCTTCATCCCGGGGAATTTCAATGCCGCGGTCGACTTCGAGCGGTCGGTGTTCGGCGGTGACGTCGCTCTGAACGGGGCGCTCGTGCGCAGCCTGCTGCACGACCAGGCCTTGCCCGGCGGGTATCGGTGGAGACCTCGCGGGGCTTCCGATTCTTGTGGACTGTCACGCGGGACGGCAGCGAACCTGTCGTCCCGCGTCAGCCCGCGAGTGAACTCCGGCGGCCTCGGGCCGACGCGGACGGACCGCGCTAGCCCGGGGCTGCCGGAGTGCTTAGGTCAGGCGGCCGGGCCGTTCACCGGGCCGTGCGCCAAGTGGACGCTCTTCGCGCCGCCGCGCATCCGGATGCGCCGCGCCAGGGCGACCGCGTGCTTCACGTCGGTGGCGAGGAAGAGGACCGTCGGGCCGGAGCCGGAGACGTGCGCGGCGAGCGCGCCCTCCTCGAGCCCGCCGTGCATGAGCGAGGCGAGCTGCGGGCGGAGGCTCACGGCGGCGGCCTCCATGTCGTTGATGAGCAGGCGAGCGAGGTCGTCCGCGCTCGCGCCGTCCTCGAAGGCCCGCACGAGGGGGGCCACATCGGAGGAGTAGCGGCCGATGCCGTCCTCGCGGAGGCGGTCGACCTCCTTGTAGCACTCGGGGGTCGAGATCTGGGTGTCCGTGGTGGCGACGACCCAGTGCCAGGTGCCCTTGGCGTCCACCGGGGTCAGCTCCTCGCCGCGCCCGCTGCCGATCGCGGTGCCGCCCTTGAGGCAGAACGGCACGTCGGAACCGAGGCCAGCGGCGAGGCGCTCGAGTTCGGCGTCGCCGATCTCGACCTCCCACAGGCGCGCGCAGGCGATGAGCGCCCCCGCGGCGTCGGCGGAACCGCCCGCGAGACCGCCGGCGACGGGGATGCGCTTGTTCAAATGCAGCTTGACGTCGGGTTCGATCCCCGCGTACAGGGCGATGAGCTTGGCGGCCTTGTGGGCGAGGTTGGCCTCGCCGGTGGGCAGGGTGCCCGCGCCCTCGCCGGAGATGGTGATCTCGATGCCGGGCTCGCCGCGCCGCTCGGCGGTCACGGTGTCGTGCAGGCTGATCGCCTGGTACACAGTGGAGAGAGCGTGGTAGCCGTCCGCGCGGGCGTCGCCGACGCCGAGATGCGGGTTGATCTTGGCGGGCACGTCGACGCTGATCGAAGCGCCAGGCTGGGCGGGCGCGGTCTGTCCGGTCATGAGGCCTCCTGAGACGGTGCGGTCTCGCCTAGAGCCTCCTTGGCGTCGGCGAGGGCGATGAACTCCGCTATGTCCAACGATTCACCCCGCCTGGTGGGTTCGATCCCCGCCCGTTCGAGCACGGCGTCCACGTCGGCGCCCGCCCAGGCCTTGAGGGACTGGCGCAGCATCTTGCGCCGCTGGTTGAACGCGGCGTCCACGGCGCCGAAGACCTCGACCCGGTTGGCCTCGGGGCTCTCGATGCGCTCGAACGCGACGAGGCCGCTCGCGACGTTGGGGACCGGCCAGAACACGTTGGGCGAGACCGACCCGGCGCGGCGGGCCTTCGCGTACCAGGCCATCTTGATGCTGGGCGCGCCGTAGATCTTGGAGCCGGGCCCGGCGGTGAGCCGGTCGCCGACCTCGGCCTGGACCATGACGAGGCCCTTCTGGAGGCTCGGGAAGGTCTCCAGGGCGTGCAGGACCACGGGCACGGCCACGTTGTACGGCAGGTTCGCGACGAGTGCGGTGGGCGGCTCGGGCATCTGCTCGGCCTTGATGCGGGCGGCGTCGGTCTCCACGACGGTGAGCCGCTCGTGCTCCTCGGGCGCGCGGTGCGCCACCGTGGTCGGGAGGGCGAGGGCGAGCTTCGGGTCGATCTCGACGGCGATCACGCGGCGGGCGATCTCGATGAGCGCCAGAGTGAGCGAGCCGAGCCCGGGGCCGACCTCCATGACGACGTCGTCGGCGTCGAGCTTGGCGACGTTCGCGATGCGGCGCACCGTGTTGGCGTCGACGACGAAGTTCTGGCCCCACTTCTTCGTCGGCGTGATCTGCAGACCGCGCGACAGGGAGCGGATGTCGCCCGAGGTCAGCAGGCGCGCCATCAGCCCTGGCCCCCGGCGAGGAGCGGTTCGAGGACGAGCCCGGGGTAGTCGTTCACGATCGTCTGGATGCGGTACTTGTTCGGGAGCGCCACCAGGAACGCGCCGTCCCTCGGACGGGTGAACACCTCGACGCCGGGGGCGGTGCGCAGGCGCTGCGCGCCTTCGGCGTCGGTGAGGCGCGCGAGCTGGAACGGCAGGTGGTCGATCGTCGCCGGGACGTCGAACTCCGCCTGCAGGCGCGCGACCGTGACCTCGAACTGGAGGGGACCTACGGCGGCCAGGACGGGCGTGGCCTCGCCGCGGCGCTCGGAGTAGAGGACCTGCACCACGCCCTCGGCGTCGAGCTGCGCGATGCCGCGCCGGAACCGCTTGGCCTTCGACGTGTCGTGCATCTGCAGCGCCCCGAAGTGCTCGGGCGCGAACGCCGGCAGCGGCGGGTACTCGACGGCCTTGCCCGCGTAGATCGTGTCGCCCACCGAGAGGCCGGTGGCGTTGACCAGGCCCACGATGTCGCCCGGCCAGGCCTCGTCGACGGTGTCGCGGGCCGAGCCGAACAGGGTCTGGGCGTACTTGGTGGACATGGTGCGCTTGCCCTGCGCCTGCGTGACCTGCATGCCGCGCTCGAACCGGCCCGAGCAGACGCGGATGAACGCGAGCTGGTCGCGGTGCGAGGCGTTCATGTTCGCCTGCGACTTGAACACGAACCCGGAGAAGCCCTCCTCCAGGTCACGCGGCTGGCCTTTGGCGTCCTCGCGGGAGAACGGCGACGGCGCGATGTCCACGAGCAGGTCGAGGAGCTGCCCGACACCGAAGTGGACGAGGGCCGCGCCGAACAGGGTCGGAGTGGTCTGCCCGGCCTCGAACGTCTTCGGGTCGAAATCCGCCTCGACCTCCGACAGGAGCTCTGATTCTTCTTGCGCGCGTTCGTAATCGGGGCCGAACTGGGCCATCGCGGCGGCCTCGTCGAGGAACTCCGCGGTGGCGAGCTGCTGCCCGCCCGGCGAGCGCTCGTAGCGGACCATGCCCGGCACCTGCGGCCCCGCGGCGCGGCGTCCCGCCGCCTCCTCGCCGAACCCGACGCGCTCGATGACGCCGCGGAACTCGCCGCCCACGCCCACCGGCCAGGTGACGGGCGTCGGCTTGATGCCGATGCGCGTCTCGATCTCCTCGATGAGCTCGAGGGCGTCCTTCGCCGGGCGGTCCCACTTGTTGATGAACGTGATCACCGGGATGCGCCGGGCCCGGCACACCTCGAACAGCTTCAGGGTCTGCGGCTCGAGGCCCTTCGCGGCGTCGAGGAGCATCACGGCCGCGTCGACGGCGGTGAGGACCCGGTAGGTGTCCTCGGAGAAGTCGGCGTGGCCGGGGGTGTCGAGGAGGTTCACGACGCAGCCGCGGTACTCGAACTGCAGCGCCGCCGAGGTGATCGAGATGCCGCGGTCCTGCTCCATCGACATCCAGTCGGAGACCACGCCCTTGCGGTCGCCCTTGCCGTGGACGGCGCCGGCCGACGAGATCGCCCGGCCGTACAGGGCCAGGGCCTCAGTGATCGTCGACTTGCCGGCGTCGGGGTGCGAGATCACCGCGAAGGTGCGGCGGCGCGCGGCCTCGGCCGCGATGTGGCTGGACATGGATTCCTCAAGGTATAAGTGCGTTGCGGGCCCGACCCTCAACGATAGCTGTGCGCAACGACACCGCCGGTGAGCCCGCGCGGGGGCCGGTTCTTGTCGGACCCCCGCCCAATGCTGGGACCTACAGTGCCCCTCTGGGTGGGTGGGGGATGTGGATGGTAGTCGCGAACGCGAGCCTATTTCGCGAGCTCCGCCTTCACGATCCCCGACACGACCTTGCCGTCCGCCCGACCCGCGATCTTCGGCCCGATCGCCTTCATGACCTTGCCCATGTCCTTCGGGCCGGTGAAACCGCCCTCGGCGATCGCGTCCCGCACCAGCTGCGTGACTTCGGCCTCAGTGAGCGCTTCCGGCAGGTACCGCTTGATCACGGCCTCCTCCGCCAGCTCCGCCTCCGCCGACTCCTCGCGCCCGCCCGCACGGAACCCCTCGGCCGCCTCCCGGCGCTGCTTGGCCTGCTTGACCAGGACCTTCACGACCTCGGCGTCATCGAGCTCGCGCGGGGTCTTCCCCGCGACCTCCTCGTTCTTGATCGCCGTGAGCACCATCCGCAGGGTGCCCAGCGTCACCTTGTCCTGCGCCTTGAGGGCGGCTCGCATATCGGTTTCCAACTGGGTCTTTAGCTCACTCATATCTCGACAATCTACCGTTGGGGTATGAAGATCAGCCGTGGACTAGCCGCAGCAGCCGGGATCGGGGTCGGCGCCGGGGCGCTGGCGCTCGCCTACGCGTCGCTCTATGAACGCGTCCAGTACACGCTCCGCCATTTCGCGGTGCCCGCACTGCCCGAAGGCGCCGAGCCGATCCGGGTCCTGCACATCTCCGACCTGCACATGACACCCGGCCAAGTGCGCAAGGCGCACTGGGTCGCGTCCCTGGCCGCGCTCGACCCGGACCTGGTGCTGCTCACCGGCGACAACCTCGCCCATCCGGACGCGATCGACCTGGTCGCCAAGACGCTCCGGCCGCTGTTCCGCGCGCCGGGCGCGTTCGTGTTCGGCTCCAACGACTACTACGCGCCGGTGTTCAAGAACCCGCTGCAGTACTTCAACCCGAACCATGAGCACAAGTACGGGGCGCCGCTGCCCACCGAGGAGCTGCGCAAGGTCCTCGTCGACGGCGGCTGGCTCGACCTGAACAACGCCGCGGCCGAACAGCTCGTCTCCGGCCTCAACGTGCACTTCGCCGGCGTCGACGACCCGCACTTCGACCTCGACGACTACGAGCTCGTCTCCGGGCCCGTCCCGGCGAGCGCCGACCTGTCGATCGGCCTCACCCACTCGCCCGAGCCGCGCGTGCTCGACGAGTTCGCGCGCGACGGCTACGACTTCATCGCCGCCGGGCACACCCACGGCGGCCAGGTCTGCGTGCCCGGCTACGGGGCGCTCGTCACCAACTGCGGCATCGACCGCCAGCGCGTGAAGGGCCTCCACCCGTGGGAGGACACCTGGCTGCACGTCTCGGCCGGACTGGGCACGAGCCCGTACGCGCCCGTCCGCTTCGCGTGCGCCCCGGAGGCCAGCCTCCTGACGTTCGTCCCGAAGGCCTTCTAACGCCCGCGCTCCGGGCCCGGATGTGACCGAGCCCGGAGCGCCCCCACCCCGCTCAACGGGTGGTCCCGCCCTCGGGTAGCATTTCCAATCGACACGCACGCCCCGCGTGCGCCAAAATAGAACATCGGGTTGTGGCGCAGCTTGGTAGCGCACCTCGTTCGGGACGAGGGGGTCGCAGGTTCAAATCCTGTCAACCCGACAGTGTGATCTCTCAAGAGATCGGAAACAGGTCGAACCTGCAAAGGTTCGGCCTGTTTTGCTATGCAGGTCTGGTGGGTCCTTTGGGTCGGCCGGTGGGTTGGTAGTCGCGGGCGGGGTCGAGGGTGAGTTCGCGGAGGAGTTCGCCGGTGGCGGCGTCGAGGACGCGGATGTCGAGGCCTTCGGCGATGATCAGGACGCGGGTTCCGGTGTGGATGCGGCCGATGCCGATGTGGTGGAGTTTCCCGTTGTGGCGCAGGGTGACCGACCCGGCTTTGTCGATGGTGTCGGTGCGGACGCGGCCAG
>NZ_JBFAMQ010000018.1:0-87194 GCF_040674615.1 Glycomyces sp. NPDC049804 | reverse complement strand
GTACCAACCAGAAACCACCGAAACCTTGTCCGATCGTCCCAGTCAGCCCGCACGCTGACCATCCAAACACCCTGTTGAGTTCTCAAACAACACGCACTGATCAGATCTGAAACTTCTTGGAAGTTCCTCTCCGACCGGAGCGGCTCCAGTAACTTATCAGACCGGTTTTCGGGCCGTTTTGGCCCCCCGATCGATTCGTTCGGAGTTTTGCCCTTTTGGTTCTGGGCCAGGGCCTTTCGGCTTTCCTGTCCGTTTCCCCCGCGGGCAAAGACAAATTTACGGTACTTGGAAACGGGGTTCGCAAGGGGGGTGCGTGCTCGGCGCCACACCCTTGCGAACCACACGTTTCCGCAGGTCAGTCCGCAAGTGGCGCTACCGCTTTCGGCGTTTGCCCTTGGCTTCGTCCTCTTTTGCGACCCTTTCGAGCAGCTCGGCGCGGCGCTCCTTGCGCTCGGCGAGCCGTTCGTCGGCGCCCTTGCGGTCGCTGATCTCGAAGCGGGCGTCGGTGCCGCGGGGCCCGACGGTCGCGACGATGTTCGGGTCGGTCGGCTGCCATTCGAATTCGTGGTCGGCGATGCGGACGTACGAGCCGGGCACCGCGCCTTCCTTCACGAGGGCGTCTTCGACGCCGAGGTTCGCGAGTCGGTCGGCGAGGTAGCCGACCGCTTCCTCGTTCTCGAAGTTGGTCTGGCTGATCCACCGCTCGGGCTTGGCGCCGGTCACGATGAATTCGACGTCGCCTTCGAAGGCCGGCTTGACCCTCTTGACCTTGAAGCCGGAGTCGTCGACGGCGGCCGGGCGGATCACGGCGCGGGTCGCCTCGACCGGCGGCTGCGCCTCACGGAACTCCACCACTTCCTTGGCGAAGGCGAAATTGAGCTCCTTCAGCCCTTCGCGGCTGACGGCGCTCACCGCGTGGACCGGCCACCCGTACTTCTCGAGATCGCCGCGGACGTACTCGGCGAGTTCGCGGCCGTCAGGGATGTCGACCTTGTTGAGGACGATGATGCGCGGCCGGTCGGCGAGACCGCCGTACTCGGCGAGCTCGTGCTCCAGGGCGTCGATGTCGGAGACCGGGTCGCGGTCGGACTCGAGGCTGGCGCAGTCGATGACGTGCGCGAGGACCGCGCAGCGTTCGATGTGGCGCAGGAACTGGAGCCCGAGGCCCTTGCCGGCGGCCGCGCCCGGGATGAGGCCCGGGACGTCCGCGATGGTGTAGGTCGTCTCGCCGGCGGACACGACGCCGAGGTTCGGGGCCAGGGTCGTGAACGGGTAGTCGGCGATCTTCGGCCGGGCGGCCGACATCGCGGCGATGAGGGAGGACTTGCCCGCGGAGGGGAAGCCGACGAGGCCGACGTCGGCCACGCTCTTGAGTTCGAGGACGACCGAGAGCTCGTCGCCGGCCTCGCCGAGTTCGGCGAAGCCGGGGACCTTGCGCTTGGAGCTGACGAGCGCGCGGTTGCCGCGGCCGCCGCGGCCGCCGTGCGCGACCGTCACCTCGGTGCCGTTGCCGGTGAGGTCGGCGAGGACCTCCCCTTCGGAGTAGATGACGGTGCCGTTGGGCACGGACACCCGGATGGACTCGCCGTTGGCGCCGTCCCGGTTGGAGCCCTGCCCCTGCTTGCCGTTGCCGCCCTGCAGGCGGGTCTGGAAGTGGAAGTCGAGCAGGGTGTGCACGTTCGGGTCTACGACGAAGACCACATCACCCCCGTGGCCGCCGTTGCCGCCGTCGGGTCCGCCGAGCGGCTTGAACTTCTCACGGTGGACCGACACACAGCCGTTGCCACCCTTACCGGCAATGACCTGGAGATTCACGCGGTCTACGAAACTTGTCACCGGTCAAGCGTAGCCACCGTGGGGACCCCCGGAGACGGAGCCCGCGGCACATGCTAAAGTTTCTCCTCGTGCGAGAGACACCAGCGCGAAAGCCCGGCAGATACTCAAACATCATGCGCCGCTAGCTCAACTGGCAGAGCAGCTGACTCTTAATCAGCGGGTTCGGGGTTCGAGTCCCTGGCGGCGCACATTACAGAGGCCCTGGTCACAGGGCCTCTTTTTTTGCGACACGCCGAGGGTCGCCCAAGCTCTTGTCCATCACCGCGTCCATGACGATGCTACGGGGATGGCCAAAACAGCTTCTCAAACACCGCGCGCCAGCGGCAGCATCCGCCGCCGAGGCACCTCCTTCCAGATCCGCGTCTACGCCGGGATCAACCCCGAGACCGGCGAACCGCACTACCTCACCGCCACCCGACCCGACATGAAGGCGGCCAAGACGGAGCGCGACCGCCTCGTCGGCCTCGTCGCCTCGAAGCGCGCCCCGCTGACGAACGGCCGCTTCGAGCACGCGATCCGACAGTGGCTTGACTCCCGTGAGGCTGAGGTCGAAGCTGGAGAGCTCGCCGCTGGAACACTGCGCCACTACCGCCAACTCGCCGAGGACCACGTCATCCCCGCCCTCGGGTCGATCACGGTCGGCTCCCTTGACCAACTGCTCGTCCAAGCCGCGGAGCGTCTCTACGCACAGCTCGGCAAGTGCCGTCTGCGCTGCGGCGGCCGCCTGCCCAAGGAGCACTATGCTGCAGGCCAGGGCAACAGCCGCATCCTGCGCGACCTGACCGGGCACAAGTGCGGGAAGCGCTGCAAGCCCCACGAATGCGCCCGCGCCTCCGCGTCGATTCTCCGCAAGATCCACGGCGTCATCACCGGGACCTGCTCCACCCTCCACCGCTGGGGCCTCATCCCCTCCGACACCTCCAAGCGCATCAAGGCACCGAAGGCCGCAAAGCCCAGACCGTCCGCGCCGACCTCGGCCGAGGTCGGAAAGCTCATCAAGGTCGCCTTCGAGCAGGACGCGGACTGGGGCACGGTCGTCTGGCTCCTGCTGGTGACCGGCGCCAGGCGCTCCGAGATCGCGAGCGCCCAGCTCCAGGACGTCGACTTCGATCGCCACCTCGTGTTCATCGATTCCACGAAGGTCGAAGGCACCTCCCGCTGGGTCGCTCTGGACGACCTGACTATGGCACTGCTCATCGCACACCGTGAGCGGATCGCTGAGCGGCTCTCCGTCGCCGGCCTCGCGATCACCGGAGAGGAATACCTCTACTCCTACAAGGCCGACCACTCCGCGCCCGGAAGCCTGAGCTACTTCAGCCACCGGTTCAGCGACATGGGCGTCGCCATCGGCATCGACACACACCCACACGCCATGCGCCACTATGCCGCGACCGAACTCGTGGCCGGCGGTGTCGACATCGTCTCAGTGGCCCGCCGACTCGGGCATAAGAGCCCGTCGACGACCTCCGACATCTACGCGTCATGGCGCCCCGAAGCCGACAACCGGGCCGTCTCGATCCTCACCAGCAGCCTGTCGCTGCCGTCGCATCTCAACCAGACACGTGCCGAGCGCGACTTCGCTGCCGAGCAATCCGGCCGCACCACCCCCGAGATCGAACGGCGCATCTGTGAACTCCGGACTAGGACCGGGTGGGGCCCCAAGCGCATCCAGGACCACCTTGCCGCCGAGGCGATCAGCATCGCCGAGTCCACCGTTTGGAAGGTGCTCCAACGCCACGGACTCAACACCAGCAAGGAGATCATCGATGTCCGCTGACCGACCGCGCTTCCTGCGACTCGCCGCGCCGCAACCCGGTCATGACGATATGAGGCACACCGCGGTCCTGCTGGAGTTTCTTGGAGGACAACACCTGAAGCCACCGGAAGGCGTTCGAGCTCGGCAGCAGCGACACAACCGCGAATAGAACAATCCTCCGCAGATCGACACGATGTGCGGAGGATTGCTTGCATACGTCGGCGAGGATGTGGTGGCGCTACCGGTCAGAAATGCCTCGAATCACCGAACCCGCTCGCTCCTCCATGGTGGTCTTCATCGCGACGAGCTCTGGTACCCCGCCCTGGTTGATGCAGTCGGTTGCGAACTCTCGGGTCTGCTGTAGGAATCCTTCAGCGTCGGTCTGAAGCGTCACGGTGGCATCGACGGGCGCGTACCTGTTCAGCGGCTGGGAGACGCCTTCGTTGCGGTAGCCCGCGAAGTCGAGCGCCTCGATGAGGAGGGCCTCCCCTTGGTCCCAGTCGATGCCTAGTCTGACATCGAATTCGAATCCGCCCATGTGGTCGCCGACGGCCTTTAGAAGATTCATGAAGTCGGCGACTAGCACTTCCAAGCGCCAAGACTCGAAGTGGCTGCCAGGGAGCTCGTTTTGGATCTTGTCGGGGTGGCCGCCAAGCGCGGCGGCCAAGGTCACCGATCCGTCGTGATGGAGGTTCGCCCGGGCCTGGTGATAAGGCGCGTTCGTACTGCCCTTCGGGCGAGCGGTCCAACGTCGAAGTCCATGCCGTAGCGAGTTCGCGTCAACTGCGTCCAGGGGCGTGTCATAGGCCTTTCGAAGCATGCGAGCGGCAGTTGCCCTACCGTCGTAGATCAATCTCCGCGCGTCGTCTCGTGAAAGTCCTGAAGGGAGAGGGATCCGGGGCCGGGCCACGGCGATCCCCCATGCCCGGTCTCGCGGGCCGGGCCATGCTGTTGCATCGTCGTACAGCTGATCAAGTACATCGTTTGCGATGCGTTGCTCGGCGAACCGCTGCCGGTACCGTTCGGCAATCTCTCGTTCGCTCATCCATCGCGTGTCGGCGCCGTTCCGCAACGGGGCACCGAAGCGCTGATGGTCGCAGAGGATCAGGTGTGGCTGATCCAAGCTCGGCGGTACCACTACGACCACGGCGTGTTTGGAGCTCGCGGCCAGACGGTGGACACGGAGGCCGAGGACGGGCGGGTGGATGTGGGAGGCCGCGACGCTGATCATGGTGCGGACGTCGGCCTCGGTGCAGTCACCGATGTCGACCCGCTTCTCCGCGGCCATGTCGTCTTCTTCAACGCCGTAGACGATGGTGCCCCCGCCGGCGTTCGCAAACGCGGCCACGTCCTTGGGAAAGTCCGTCTTTCCCAGTACTTTCATTGATGGGAGCTTCAGCTTCCAATCGAGGTCATCGGTCTCTCTAAGATTCGCGTCCACGGCGGCGTTCAGGAGTTCGTCGTCGACGGGACCGCTCCTGCGACCCAGATGACGATGAAGGGCGGTGTAGTCCATGTGAAGCAGTCTCTCAGGACGCATGCGCGGCTTCTTAGCCTCCTGCTTCGCACTCTGCGTGTCTCCCACCCACCAAACCGGTGCGGCTGGAGAATTCTTCGTATGCACCGACCGCCGCCCGAGTTCGCCCGCCGCACCCAGACCTCCAGCCTCCGCGGCATCATGTTTGCCTACCAGGCCCACTCCTGGCAGCGCCTCGGCGTCAAACTCGGGAAGCTCACCACTTGCAGTACCTTCCCGCCCCGCCACGGGGACTACAAGAACGCCGTCTGTCCCTTCTGCATCCGCGCTCGAGACTACGAAGACCTCGCCATCGAACATGCGCCGCAAGAAGGCGGCCAGTCGCGGCTCGGACCCTGGGCCATGCGGTTTCTCAGCTGCGAGGTCGACTGCAATCAGCATGCCAACCGCGCTTTCGAGCAGGCCGCCAGCATCGAGGACAACCTGATCCGCCAACAGCCCGTCAATCTCAGCGGCACCGGCCTATGCGACATTCACGCCCCAACCGGCTACTTCAACGGCGAGCTGATCGTCCCACCCGATGAGGACCGCCGTTTCCTCGTCGACCTCAAAGCCGGCTTCAGCCTCGGGTTCACCGCCCTCGGCTACCGGTGGTCCGCAGCGCACGAGCTCGCACCCATCCGCGAGGCCATCGCGACCGCCATCCGGCCCTCCCACCGTCGCGCCATCATGGTCCGTCTCCCTCCCGGGTCCCTTGCGGTCCTGGACGTCGCCTCCCCCTTCCGCTCGACCATCATCCGCGGCCGCAACGGCATCAGCCTGATGCTGCCCACGGTCGACGCACCGACCCTCCCGATCACCGACGACCAGTACCTCCAGGGACGGTTCGCCTTCGGACCAGTGCAATACCAGGCCGTTCCTTGGCCCGCCCGTCCCAAGACGAAAGCTGACGTCGAACGTCTCTTCCTCCGCGGCCACCTCTTCCACTACGACACCTGCCCCAAGCACCTGCCCGGCTACTACTGATGCGCTTCTCATCGTCGACATCCTGGAGCGTTCGGGCCGGTCCAAGGGCCGTTCATGCGGAAACGAGTGCCCGGCCGAGCCCGCGACCTCGATCAGCTGGAGCCGCACCACCGACTCCGATTCCGGCACCGCAGGCCAAGCGCCCAGGGACATCTCGCGGAGGTCCAAGTGCGCCCGCGCCACCTCGACGCCCCAGGCTACGACGGAGAACTCGTCGTCACCAGGGCTCATCGGATGCCGCCGCAGCTCCGACCAACCAAAGCCGAAACGGGTGTCGGGCGCGAACAGTGCCCAGTCTTCGCGCCGCACCAGGTCCCCGCATATGAGCGGAGCCTATGTCCGAGCACCGACACCGTCAGCCCTTTGACCGCAAGTACCCTTGCACCAACTTCGAGAGCCCGTCGACTCCGACCGTGTATCCCAGGTTTCCCTTGTCGAGCAACATCCTGGTCTTGGTGCTCCAGTCTTGCGCCGCCACGAAACCCCGCCCAGCATCCCCGAGAATCTCCAACGTCGTCAACCAGACCATCGTGTCGATCGCGCGATCACTATTCCGGATCGTGCCCCTCCTGACACTCGACCCAGGCTGGAACTTGATGTTCGGTCCAAAGTAGTGCTGCGACTTGACCTGGTTGTGCGCAAGGTGGTTCCTCACTGCGAGGGTGGTCTGCACCGCCGCTTCCAGGTCCGTCTCCTCGACCGTGGACAACACCAGGTGAGCGTCCAGCCAGTACGTCACTAGCTCCGCGGGAAGGTCGAGGACATGCAGGAACGCTTCGACCGTGGCCCGCCGCGGGATACGGCCAAGCTCAGGGTTGCACAGGTCACTGACCGACGAGACCGACACCGGACGGGAGATCCGTCCTTCCTCGACCAGCTCTCGGGACCGCTCGGCGACCTGGACCAGGGTCCATCCCTTGTGCAGGCGCAGCACCCGCATCTCCTTCGCGAAGGCCCGCGCCGCATCGGCGGAGGGCCCAACGGGCCGCTCGAAGTTGGCCTGGCGTCGCTCAGGGCTAGGCCGGTCCGCTCCGCTGTCCGGCAAGAAGGTCACCTTCTGGCCGGTACGCAGCGCGGCCCGCAAGTCCCGATACTGCCGAGACCACAAGGTCACGTCGCCCCGACACGCCTCGACGTAGGCGAGCACCGCATCACGCGGGGGGATGCGCCCGGGCACTTCGACGCGGGCGAGCGTGGAGTAGTGCCGGGCGACGCGCGTCGCCATTTGTCGAAAACTCGGGTTCCCGGCCCGCTCGCGCAGCGCCCGAAGGGCGGCCTGAAAATCCGCGAGCGGGCCGGCGCCGCCCGAAGGCGACACCGGCTCGATCATCTCGGCCTCCTACCGCTTGGCGCGGAAGAGGAGGGTGCCGAACGCCCCGAGGAGCATCTGCACCGCGAAGGCCGCCAGCAGCAGCGGGTGGCCGGCCAGCACCAGCGTGAGGAAAGCGCCGAGGGCGCCCCCGTAAACGAAGAGGTAGGCGATCGGGAGCGCGGGGAGCGGCACCGCGGCAGCGGCGACGCCCGGGAGGCACTCGCGCGGGTACCCGAAGAAGTTGCGCAGCATGGCGAACATGGAAATCCTGTCTTGTGCAGCCCGGCAGGCTCGGTGCCGGGCGGAGTTGAACTGAGTCCTAAGCAGCGCCCTCGGCCCCGAGCCGACCTGAGACGCCACCGAATCTGGTGTTACAGAAGTGACCGCGGCGGCCGGGCGAACCCGGTTCCACCCGCAGCGGACCGCACAAGCATAAGCCCTCCGCGCGACGGGCCCGAACGGTCGTACGCCGAACCGCCGCCACGGTCTCGTTGTGTTGCAACCAGAAAGAAGTGGTGCAATATAGACAAGTAGACCGGAGTGAAAACCCAGATCAGCACTGTGCTTAATGCCTAATGTGGATCTGGATTCGAAGAATTCCGGGTACCGCTTGAACCACGACTTGACAAGAGGGCATCATGGGGTTATCCATCGGAGCGGTTTCAGGCGCCCACTACGCAGCGAACGAGATGTGCTGCGGAACGGCCCGGCTCGGGACTTGTGCACGAGCAGGCGGCCGATACGTCTGAAAGCCCTGGTGGGAGGCAACCGAGCTGAGTCCGTGAATCTGGAAAAACTCGGGCCGGTGGCCTCCGAGCTTCCACCTCGGGGTCACCGGCGCCATCCTCCCTGTGAGGCAGATCAAGTCCGAGGGCGCTACGGGACCTCGCCGAAGCCGCCGTTCGCCTCGCCGTACGGCCAGACCTCCGCCCGCCGCGGCCGCTCATTGCCGCGCCAGGTCGCGGCCACCGAGAGCCAGCACGAATCCAGCCGGCCCGCGCCCCAGCGGCGGCCCGCGTTCCTGCGGAGCCCGCGCCACTGGCACGCCTCCGGGTCCAGGCGGACGTCGACCCCCGGCACCGGCCGGGACCCCTCCCGCCAGATGAGGATCGTTCCGGACCGCCGCGCCCGCGCCACCGCCCGCTGCACTTGCTGCGGTGACAACCCGGTTGAGGACGCCGCCACGACCGGCACACCCTCGCACAACGCCCCCAGGGCGGTGAGAACTTCCTCAGGGCCCACCACGTCGACCAGGGCCACACGTTCCAAGGCGACGCCGGCGGCCGTCGCCGCGAGCGGATACAGCCACCTGGCGCCCACTACCGCGCACCACTGCCCCGCCGAGCTCGGTCCCGCCAGCAGCCGCCACAACAGCGAGGTCGCGCCCGGCCTGGCCGACGGGATCGCGACCTGTCCCGCCAGACCAGCTTCCGGCAGCAGGGCCCGCAGATCCTCGGTCACTGGCAGCACTGAGACCGGTCCCGCGCCCCGCGTGATCGGCACATGGCCTGGGATCAGCTCCCCCGCCGTCACCAAACCGAGCCGGTCGGCAAGTTCGACCGGCGACACCTTGACCGCCGCCATCCTTCACCCCGCGCGTTCGGCATTAGTACATTCGTTCGATTTCAGCATAACCGCAGCCACCATCTCGCGCGTCGAGCCGCCCTCCCGGCCGTCCCCGGCCGTACGCTCCCGCCATGACCGACACCGCAGCCGCCCAGCTCACGCCCGCCCTGTGCGAAGTCGCCGAGCTCCAGTACGGCATGATCACCCACGTCCAGGCCGCCGCCGCTGGCGTCGAAGACCTCCCTGCCGCACTCGTCCGCTCCGGCCTCGCCGAGACCATCACCGACGACGTGATCCGCCTCAAGGCTGGCGCCCACCACCCGCACCCCGAGGTCTACGCCGCCTGGCTGACGCTGCCCGTCGCCGGCGGCGTCACCGCCGCCGAGCGCGACACACAGGCGGACGGGATCGCCTCCCATAGCACCGCCCTGGTCCTGTGGGGCCTCACCGCCCCTTACGGCCCCGTCTGGGAGTTCAGTGTCTGGAACCGCTACCCGATGACCGATGAGGAGCGGGAGTTGGGAGGGAACAGCACCCTGGTCGAGCCCGACGAGCCGCGCATCCACTGGCGCGCAAGGCTTCCGACCTGGACCACCGTGGATGGCATACCGACCACCACGCCCGCGCAGACGTTGTTCGACCTCGCCAACCGGCTCGACACCGATCAGCTGCAAGACCTGGCCGCCCGTTTCGTCACCGAGCACCATTTCAACCCGGTGCACCTACGCGAGGACCTGCTCAAGCGGTGTCTCGACCAAGCCGACGCCGACGGGGAGTTTTCCGAGGAGGATCAAGGCGACCGCACCATCGACCGGCGGCGGCCCTGGAACGTTCCCGGGCCGCGGGGCCACAACGCCCTGGAGTGGACCAATCGCGTTGCGGCCGACTTGCCCGAACGGTGGTAGCAGGGCGAAGCCGGCATCCGTGAACCCGGCAGTAAGGGTCGTCGTGGCTGCAGCCAGGTCGGAACCTCAGCGAACTGGAATGGCAACTCCAAGGAGCTGCCACGGCGCGTCGCTGTTGACAGGGATTCATGTTGACGGGACGCTGAGGGACGGAGATTTCCCTCGACCAGAACGGATGATCATGGAACGCCACGACTCGGCGAAGATCGCGCGCAAGGACATCGAGCAGGGCATGCGCGGTGCGAAGAAGCCCGAGGAGTACTTCGCGGCAGCGCAGGCGAACGCCCTCCTGGCCGTGGCCGAGGAGATCCACCGCCACTCCGAGATCCTCGTGGAGATCCACAAGCTCGACTACAACAAGTTCATCAAGCGGCAGTAGTCGCAGTTCGACGCGAAGGAGGGCCCGTCCATGTGGACGGGCCCTCCTTCGCCTTCATCGCAATCGAAGCCTGCGGCAGACCTCACCGGGAACGTCCACGTCGCTTCGGGTCCGATCGGGGAGTGCCGGGGCGGCGTTTAGTCGGCGCCTGGTAGAGCTCGGGATTGACCTCAGGCGGGAACGCGAGTTCGACCACGGACAGCTGCTCCGGTTCAGGCAACGGCGCAACGAAGGTGTCGCGGCTGAGTACGCGGGCGCGGGCGCGGACAGCAGACATAGCCGGGTCGATTCCGGGGGTGTGGGCGTCGATGACGTACGTCGAGCCGTCGAGGATTGTCCGCACGACCTCGACGCACTGGCGCTTCTCATCGAAGGCCTCACGGACGACGTCGAGGACTGGTGTTCCTGGTGAGAGTTCCATCAGTGCAGATTCCTGTGGGAAGGGCATGCGCGTGTTGAAGGTTTCGACCACGTCGACTGGCCGCCGGCCGATGTCTGCGAGTGCGACGTGGACGTGGAAGGGGTCCGTGTTGGCGAACATGACGGGGGTGGACATGACCAGTCTGGGGTCGTAGTAGGCCGCGGCAACCATCACGAATCGGCCCTTGAGCGCCTCCCCGTAGTACCGCTCGATCACCGGGTCGCCTTCATTGAGGCCGAGGGCGGCCGCAACTGTCGCCGGAGCCGGCACCTGGTTGATGGTGGCCGCCGAGCGGCTGGTGCGCAAGTCGGTGACATCGACCTCGGGCAACTCGGGCATCTCGTCTTGACCGCCGTAGTCACCAGGGAACTCGTGGCGAATCGTCTCCGGGACGCGGACATAGCTTCCCGACCCGTGTCGGGTCACGATGAGGCCGTCGGCGCGCAGCCGGCCGACCACCGTGTTCGCGGTGCTCGGAGTGAGGTCGAACTCTTCGGCGATCTGGGCAACGCTGGGGATCTTTTCCCCTGGGGCGTAACTGCCGTCGAGGATGCGCTCGCGCAGGACCCACTCGACGTCGGCGGGGTTCCCTGCCATGGTGCTCCTTCTCTCAAATCGACTGTGCCGCCCCAGGATACAGGGGTCTTCCATGAATTCAACACATACCAAATGACAAAGAATTTCGATGATGTGTTGTTGACTCTTCAGAAGAGTTGTGATTGACTCGTAGACACGAAAAATCCCGCCAGGTGCGTCCTGGTGCTGGAACACCAGGCCTGGCGGGATCTGCTTGTACGACTGCCGCGATGGGAGCTGGAACTCCGTTGCTCGCGGCACCGACCTCTCAGGGAGGCATCATGCAGTCTACCTCGCGCGACCCCCAGGTCAACGCCCACTGTGGGCACTGCGGCGGCTGGATCAAGTCCGCATCCAAGCGACTTTGCGGGAAGTGCCACCGGCGCGCCCGACACAAACGACGTCACTCGCGCTGACAGGCGCACTTCAGCTAATCCATCCGGCACGACCGGCACCGCCAACAGTGCGGGTTTCGGCGTGAAGACCGTCGACTGACCTCGACCGGAACGTCCGGATCCCTGACGTCTTGCGCTCCCCATCTGGACCGGCCTCGCAATTGACGAGGGATGCAGCCTCTGCGGCGGTCTGTCCAGCACCGCATACGCAGCTCGACGCGCGCCTGCTGAGGCCGTGCCTTCGCCGTACCTGTCAACTCAACAGTGTGTCTGATTTATTACCGAATGAACCAATCGGGGGTCGAGCTGTACATCGGCTCGACCCCCGCAAATCTCCGCTGCGCCTATGTCTGGCGCACAGGTGCGGTCAAGGCCTCGGTCTTTCGAAGGTAGGCGGCGAGGAGAACGATCACCATGCCGGCGAGCACTTGCAGTTCAGGGCGCTCGCCGAGGACGAGCATGCCCAGCATGACTGCCACCACCGGCAGCAGGTAGACGACAATGGAAGCCGCAGTAGGCCCGTCATCGACGATGATCCTGTAGTTGAGCAGGTAGGCCAGGCCGGTGCCGAGAACACCGAGGATCGCTACCGCCAGGATCGGGCCAACCTCCCATTGAGGTGCGGGCCACCCCAAGAACGGCACCGCGACCGCTGTAATGGCGGTCGCGCAGACCAGTTGCCCGGCCGCCATCGGCAGCACTCCGATCCTTCGCTGCGCGAGGAAGCGGCCGATGTAGACGTAGCTGACACCGTATGAGGCTGCCGCCGCAAGGCAAGCAAGCCCGCCCCAGCTCGCAATCTCGGTGCCGTAGCGCCAAGGCGAGAAGATCAGTACCACGCCGACCGCGCCCAGGGCCAAGCTCCAGACGTTTCGCCTAGCCGAGCTACCAGAACGGTAGGCCACCACGGTAAACAGCACGGTCCACAGCGGGGTCGACGCGTTGATGACGCCAGCGGTCGCCGAGGAGACATGCTGCTCGCCGACTCCGAACAAGAAGTAGGGGATCGCGTTGCCGAACAGCGCCGCGACCGCGAGATGACCCCATGCGACGCGGCCCGTGGGAAGTGCGATCCCGCGGATGCGCAGGATCGCCATGAGCACGAGCGCGCCGAGCGCCATGCGGAGCACCGTGATCTGCACCGGAGTGAAGTCGTCCAGGCCGATCTTGATCCAAAGGAAGCTCGCCCCCCACAAGGCCGCGAGGGCGCCGACGCGAAGCGCGCTGAGGCGACGGCCCGGCACTTAGTCCTCTATCCGGATGCGGTAATCGAGCCCGTTGAGGTCGGCGCGCATCGTGAAGCAGGTGACTTCGAAAGGGCGCTCGTCCTGATCAATGCCGGTATGGACGACTTCGATCACCGGGACGCCGGCGGGAACCTTCAATCCTTCAGTCTCCGCTGGTGTCGGCATCCGTGAGGAGATCTCCTCGCGGATCGAGGTGATGCGGTGCCCCCGGTCTTCGAAGCGGCCGTACAGGCTGCCTTTGCCCATGTCGGCTGAGGTCGCCAGGACCGTGCCTTCGGCGATTTCCCACGGGATGTAGGTGATGCCGACCTGCACCGGTTCGTCATCGGCGAAGTACCAGTTCTCGCGGCGTACGACCGACTCCTCGTCGACCGAGACGTTGAGCTTCGCAGCAACGAACGCCGGCGGCCGGACTTGAGTGATCGAGGTGCATTTGACGCGGGCGGTCTTGCCCTGCTTGGCCACCTCGGCGCGGTATGGGGACAGGCCGGTCTCTTCGCGGAGCCGGTTCGAGTAGCGCTCAGCGCCCAGACGGAGCAGTCGGCGCTGCTCGCGCACGCGAGGCCGGGCCCGGTTGCGGCTCTCGATCAGGCCTTCCTGCTCGAGGATCTTGATCGCCTCGCCCGCAGTGTTTCGGACGACCTTGTAGCGCGCGGCTAGTTCCCGCTGCGACGGCAGCAGTTGACCTGGCGCGTAGACGCCGTTCTGGATGTCGTCACGCAGCTCGTTGGCCATCCTGCGGCGCGGCGGAAGTTGCTCTTCAGGAGATTCCGAGGCGTTCTCCTCGGAGCCGTTGGTTTCTTCATTCATGCGTTTCACCTCGTCATCGAGCATAGCGCGTCTGGCTTGAGCCAGATGCTTGCGCCCATCACCCGATCGTGCTATAACTGGCTTAAGCCAAACTGGCTTGAGCCAGATTAGGGCTCTAGAAACAGCAGGAGGTGCTAAATGGCCGTGTTGACAAACGCTGATGCCGAGCTTGCCGCTCGTCTTCGACTGACTCAGTTCGGTTCCTGCGCCTCGGTCGGCGCCGACAGCAACACGGGCTTCGACCCGTGGTTCCCGCTGTCCGGCTTCGACGACGACGCTCAGGCCGCGAAGCGGATCTGCGCCTCCTGCCCTGTCCAGGACGACTGCCTCGCGGTCGCCCTCACCTTCAACGAGGACTTCGGCATCTGGGGCGGCCTGACCGCCGCCGAGCGCCGCGCCCTCGCCATCGCCATCCCCACCAGGAACGAAGTGCTCGACGACCTCGTCGAGCACGCGGTTTGCGTGCCTGCTGGCTAGCGATTTGACGGTGCCGCCGGACCGGCCGGAACACGGGTCGGGAAGCGGGGCGCGTTGTTTGAGAACTCAACAGTGTGCATGACTTTCGTTCCCGCCCAGGCCGACCGCGCCCAGGGCCGGAACCGTCCGGCGAGCAAGGCCGCCCACCCTCATAGCGAAGGACTGAGGGCCGCCTCAAGACCGGACGCCCCGGCGCAGGGAAACGCGCCACACAACAAACGGGCTCCCACATCAACGACGCCAGCACCGGGAGCTCGGACCGCTGGCACTCCAGTGGGGGCGCGGAGAAACGCCGCGCCCCCACCGTGACCTCGCTGCGGCGGTGACATATCCCGCTGCACGCCAATGACTTCGCTCCTCCACCGGCCGCGATCAACGCCGCCGGTCCACTTTGCCGCGACCTCCGCGGCGCTCCTAGAAGGGAACCTCCTTGCACGACATCGCCTATCTCAATCCCCAGAGCGAGACCGGCTCGGCGATCACCGCCGAGCTCAAGGCCCGCCTGGAGAACGCCGGCGTCCTTCGCCGCAACCCGGTCCGCCTTGAGGCGGTTCCGAAGTTCCTGTCCGTGAAACAGGCCGCCGAGGTCTTCGGCGTCTCCCACGGCACCGTGAACAACCTCGTCAACGAGAACCGACTTCCCGCCGTCCAGTTCGGCGGCAAGGGCTCGCGGGTTCAGATCCCGGTCCGAGCGATCAACCTCATCATCGACCTGGCCATGATCACCGGCGGCATGGTCACCCTGGAGAACTGGCGGGAGATCCTCGACGACCTCGTCGCCGAAGGACTCATCGACGCCCGTGACATGGCCGACCTCATGGGCGACCCGACCGCCCACCGCGTCAACGCCAGCCCGATCCGCCAGATCGGCCGCGACCAGCTCGAGGCGGTGGCCTAGATGACCACCACCGTAATCAATGCCCGCGACCTCGACTTCGAGCAGCTCGCCCGGGCGCTGCGGTTCGAAGCCGGCACCGCCGAGGGCCTGTCCGACGCGGTCGAGATCCTCGTCTCCGATGAGGCGTTCGTATCCGGGTTGATGCTCGCCTTCATCACCGTCGAAGACACCGGTGCAAGCCAGTCGGCCTGGGTCGACTGGGAGGCCGCCGCCTGGGCGATCAGCACCGGCGAGGTCGAACTCTCGGCCGAGGTCGAGGCCGCGTGGCTGATGGCCGCGCACCTCGCCGCTGACATCGCGATCGACCTCGACGACACGCTCCGCGCAATGGACCTGCACGCCTGCTCGATCGCGCAGCAGGCCCTGGGCGAGCGCACCGACGCCGATGCCACCGAGTCCAGTTCGTTCTCGCTCTGGGAGACGGCCTTCGCGTTCGGCCTCGCCGGGCGCGACCGCTTCGCCGACGCCTGGCAGCTCGCGGGGGTGTTCGCCTAGTGGGCAAGAAGATGGTCTCCCTTGGCCGCGGAGTGCTCGGCGCTCCGTCTTGGGAACGGCACACCGACCGCAACGGTGTCGTCCACCTGACTCCGGCCGACGGCTCGTTCGGCCACCACGGCGAAGGCACGGTCCTTTTCGATCGTGCCCCGATCGGCAGGACCGGCGAACTGGTCGCCCGTGTCATCGACGACCGCGACAAGCCGTATCCGAACCCGAGGCCCCGCGGGCCGCGGATCATCCAGCCGAGCGGATGGAAGGCCGCCGACGGCACCGAGGTCATCATCGGACACGGTGTCCTGTTCACCGAGGACTTGCTAGGTGCCAAGGGCCCCCGACTGATCGGGGTTCGCCCGCTCGACGGGCGTGCCGAGGACTGGCTTACCACGCTCGAAGTCTGGCACTCCGAAGTCGAGCTGTTCTTCCGCGAAGGCGGTGGGTCCCGATGAGACAGCTCGACCGCCTCAACGCCGTCCCCGGAACACCGAGTTCAGCGTTGCAAGGGGCGTTCGCGACGCTGCCGCGGCTGGTGTTCGAGTACTCGCGCGCAACCGGGTTCTCTGCCATGCCCACACCGCTTCGCTTCCCGCTCGGGAAGCGATCCCTGCAGGCGTTCGCCGCTTGGGCGAAGGCGGCCGGGCACTACCAGCTGGTGCCTGGCCCTGATCCTCGCCGAAACGGGAACTTCGAGTGCCGGGTGTTCATCGACAGCACCGAGGTCCGGGTGTGGGTGCCAATCGACGGCATGACCGTCCAGGCGGCCATCAACTGCGTCGACAACACCTGCACGGTCGTCGCCCGTGGCTGACCTGGAAATGCGCCTGATCGGGAGCCCGGACGAGGTCGCAGTCGTCGTTGACGAGTTGCGCGACGAGTTCGGCACCGACGCAGTCATCAAACGGACCTCCCGCACCCTCCCTGCCCATGGCGGGAGTGGACGCGTGCGCGTCTACATCGTCCTCGACGGCTCTCAACTCGTCGACGAACTTCGATCCCACTGAACCGCAACCACACACGAGAGGCATTTACCCCGATGACCAAGAGCGCCAAGAACGAACTGCACGACCTGTGGACGAGCAAGTCCATGGAACTGGCCAAGACGATCGAGAGCAACAACGAGACCTATGCGGTTCGGACCGCTGCCCGGGTCCGGTTCGACGCCTACGCCGACGGACTGAAGGCCCTGTATCTCACGGGGACCCTGACGGCTGTCAAGCGGCGGCTGCAGCGCAAGCTGCGCAATCCGATGCGGATGCCCCGGCACGCCGTCTACGTCACCATGCTGCACGACCTGGAGGTCGCCGCCGACATCGAGCTGCTCGCCGGGGGTGACTCCGGTGAATCCTGACCTGATCACGGCGTTCTGCGCCGGTGTCGCCACGGCCGCTGCGGCGGTCGGCGCGACTGCCTACTGGACGCTCCAGCGACAGCTGAGCAAGGCCGAACGGGAATCATGCACCGACGCCCTGACCGGTCTGGCGAATCGGAGGGGGTGGGAAAGGGCCGCCGGAGCAAGGACCAACTCGACCGGCGGCGCCCAGGACCTGTATGTGATCCTCGCCGATTGTAACGGCCTCAAGCAGGTCAACGACGCCTACGGCCACGAGGCCGGCGACGAGCTCATCGCTGACGCCGCCACCGCACTGAGCGCGGCCGCCCCTGGCGCCCTGGTCGCTCGACTGGGCGGCGACGAGTTCGCGCTCCTGGTCACCTGGAGTGAATTCGAGGCGCTGCGGACCCGATCGATGCCGATCGTCGCTACCGCCGAGCAGGCCACCGCTCCGCAGACCGTCTGGTCCCGCATCGCCATGGGCGCCGCACGGGTCGACGGCGACCTCGCGGAGGGCATGCGGCAAGCGGACGCGGCCATGTACCGCAACAAGGCGACCGCCGACGGCCCGTTGTGCGTCTTCGACGCCCGTGCCGACGACCACGCCGCGGCCGACCGTCCGGCCTTCCGTACCCGCGACCTCCAGGCACGCGACAACGTGCCGGAGCACCAGTTGGAGGCGGCCTGAAATGACGATCCATCAGCAGGCGCTCCGCGGACTCGAAGACGCGGGCTACCCGACCGGGACCATCGGCCCCGCTCACGCGGGACTGCCCGGTCTCGACGGGCGCGAGGGCCAGGCCCTCATCGTCCGACTGCTCGAACTCGACCCGGTCGAGGTCGAGCAGCTCGCCACTCAGGTGCGCACGCACACCGGCGGAGGTGTCCGGTGAATTTGGTTGCCGCTGCCACGTTCGCCACGGTCTTCGCGGCGCTGTCGGCCGCTCATGCCGTCGGCGACCACTGGTCACAAGAGCACGAGGATGCTCAACGCAAGGGCCTGCCCGGCTGGGAAGGCCGCTGGGCGTGCCTGCGGCATGTGCTGTCCTATCTCGCGACCGCAGCCGCTGCGCTGGTGTTGACCGGTCTGTACATCGGCCTGGAACTCGAGCTGGTCGCGGCTGCGGCTGGGCTCGCCGTCTCGGGCGTCAGCCACTACGTCGCCGACCGGCGGGAGCCGTTGCGCCGCATCGCTGACGCGCTTGGCAAGCGGGAGTTCTACCAGGTCAACAGCAACGGGATCTGCGGGTCCTACCTGCTTGACCAGTCTTGGCATCTGGGGTTCACGCTCTGGGCCGCGCTCATCGCCGCCAGCGGCAATGACGGATTGGGCGTCACCGTGGTCCTCGCTGCTGCGGTGACCATCGCCCTGGCGGTGAAGGTCCGCCGCTTCGAGCGTCGCGGACGCCTTGCCAAGCAGGTAGCGCCGGTCTCGCCCGCCGTCGAGATCCGCCAGCCTGCCTCGTCTCGCGTGGAGGCCTAGATGCGTGCCCTGACTGTTCGCCAGCCCTGGGCGGGCCTCATCGCCAACGGCGCCAAGACCATCGAGAACCGGCCCCGCAAGACCACCTACCGGGGCCCGGTCTCCATCCACGCGGGCAAGACGCTCGCAATCGCCGATTGGGAATGGGCGCGCAAGCAGCTCAGCCCCAAGCTCGTCCCGAACCGCGACCAGCTCGTCCTCGGCGCGGTCGTCGCCGTCGCCGACTTGGTCGGCTGCCACGCCGCCGGATGGCCCTCCGAATGCAACACGCCCGCCTGCAAAGCCTGGGGCGAGATGGGCGGCGACACCTGGCACTGGGTCCTCGCCGACTCCCGCCCCCTCGCCGAACCGGTCCCCGCCCGCGGGCAGCTGGGCCTGTGGACCACCGACGACTTCCTCACCGCCGCTATCGAAGCGGCCCTCGAACCCAAGGAGTAAGCGCCTTGAACATCCACATCGACCGCGACACCGTCACGATCAACGACCTGGTCATCACCGTCGGCGCGCACTCCCGCCTCCAGATCGGCAGCGTCCTGGTCAAGGCCGGCCCCGACGGCCGCGTCAGCGCCGTCGACACCGACCCGCTCAACAGCTTCGCCACCATCACCCGGAAGGACCAGCGATGACCACTCAGGCCGACACGATCTACGTCGAAGACCTCCACGCCTGGGCCAAGGGCGACCTCCGCAACATGGCCGCGCTCCAGTTGCTGGACGCCTCGAACCTGATCGCGCACCACTGGATCGACCAGTTCATCAAGGCCACGCCCTGGCTCCACTTCGACTTCGACGCCATGAAGCGCCAGCTGCGCCGCGCCCCGCTGGGCGCGGGCGAACGGGCAGTCGCAGAAGCGGCACTGTCGCTGGCCGGCGAGCTCGACACCGATCTCGGCAGCATCGCCCTCAGCCTCGACCAGGACAACCTGGCCGCGCTTCTGGACGCGATCGCCCTGGCGGGCGGGAAGCCGGAGATGCGCCAGTGAAGAGCGACAACGCCTGCTACATCATCGGGCACGTCAGCATCGAGACCCGCAAGGCAGTCAGAGAGGTCTTCGGAGAGCACGCCGACACCTTCGACGGCATGACCTGGGACGTCGTGCTTGGTGAAGACGTCGATCTCGAGACCTGGATGCTACTGAAGACCGCTGAGAACTTGGAGCGCTTCGGGAGGCTCGTCGGCCAGTTCGGCGACGGCACCTTCGAACGGCGCCGCAGCAACTTCACCGCCCGCCTGGTCGTCAACGAGGTGCGGGTCAAGGTCCGCGCCACCTACATCGGCGCCTTCGACTTCGGCGAAGCCCGCCGGATCATCAACGCCGCCGCCCAACAGCGGGAGGCGATGAGCCGATGATCCGTGTCGAGACCGACCTGATCTGGTCGGACGCGACAACCGCGACTGCCGCCCACCCTGAGATCGGCTGGGCCGCCGTCCGCGCCACCCCGAAGGGCAGGCGCTCGGCACTGGCCGCTCTCCCCACCGCCATCGAACGATCCGACTAGCCCTCTGGAAGGAGGCGACCGACCATGACCACAACCGACGCTGACAACAACGAACCGGCGCTCGAATGGTGCTCCGGCTGCGACTACCCGAAGCAGTTGTGCGAGTGCCCCCGAACACCGAACACCACCGCGACGGCGATCCCCCTCCAGGGGCGAACCGAGCCCGAACCGAACACCGAACACGAAGCCGAACAGCCCGAGACCGAACACCGGACGCCGACCGAACCGACGACGGGTGGAACATCGAACACCGACCGAACGACCACCGCCGAACACGAGTCTGAGACCGACGACGCAGAGCCCGGTCGGTGGCACTCGTCGAGGGCGTGGCTGCGGGAGTGGGGCTCGCTCCTGCCGATCTGGGTGCTCGCCGGAGCGCTCGGCGTCGCCGGGTTCGCCTCTTCCTTCATGACCGTCGAGCAGAAGATGCGGCCCTACTTCGGCGCCCAGGCCTGGCTGGTCCCCACCGGTACCGACCTGGGAATCATCGTCTTCACCCTGCTCGACATCGTCTTGGCACGCAAGGACAAGCGAATCCCCTGGATGCGCTATGTGCCCTGGGTACTCACCGGCGCGACGATCTACCTCAACGTCACCGCCTACTCCGCGCTTGAAGCGCAGGTCGCCCACGCGGTCCTGCCGAGCTTGTGGGTCGTGTTCTGCGAGGCCATCGCTCGAATCATGAAGCTGAAGGCCAAGGAAGAGGCGAAGACAACCCGCACGGTCCCACTCATCCGCTGGGTGTGCGCGCCGATCGCCACCGCCATCCTGTGGCGGGCAATGCAGTTGTGGAACATCGGCTCCTATGAGGAGGCACTCGCGCTTGAGGAGGAGCGTCAGCTCGCCAAGGCGGAGATGAAGGACCGCTTCAAGTCGGTCCACCGCGCGCCGCGTGGCCTCAAGGTCCGCTACCGGCAACGGAAGATCACCGTCGAGGAAGTCGTTCAGGCCGCCGCCGAGCACCGCCGAGGCGGCTCCCCGGCCAAGCCCTCCGCGCCGCCGACGAAGACCGGAAGCGAGAGCCAGCGGCGAGTGTCCGACCGACGTTCGACGAACGGCGACACCACCGAGCCGCGCACTGTTCGGTCCGCCAAGGGACGCAGCGACCGAACACCGACAGACCGAACCAAGCCCGTTCGGTCGCGTTCGGCGGGCACCGCCGCCGAGACCGGCAGCCGAACTGGCGGCGACACCCGTCCGGCGAACGTTCGACTCGCAGAGGCACTGACCGCGCTGCACAGAGAAGGCGTGCCGAACCCGTCCGTTCGCCGCCTCGCCGAACGCGCGGGCACCGCGGTGTCGACCGCGCACTCGTTCGTGCAGGACCTCAACAACACCGACGACCGGTAATGGCCGGACACCGCAAGGGCACCGGCCGCCGCCGGCAGTCGCATGCCCGCCTGGTGCGGCGGCGAGCGGCTCTAGCCGAGAAGCTCGCCGCCGCACCCGACGCCGCCGCGCGAGTCGGCATCACGGCCGACTACCTGCGCTCCGCGCTCAAGCGCGCCGATCCCGACACCGCCGACCGCGCCGCCGCCGAGGCGTGCGAAGTGCTGCGGCACCTGGCCGACCGCCTCGCCGCCGAACCCCGAAGGGAGACCCAAGTTGACAACCGAAAGCAATGACAACATCACAACTAGTGACTGTCTGGTGTCTGGCAGACAGTCCGCGAACCCCGCCGAAACCGATGCCAAGGCGGGCGCGCGCGCGAGGATACCGCAACCGGACACCAGACAGTCCACCCAGCCCACTGGGGCGGGTACGGAGCCGGAGGAGGGCGGCGCCGTCGCCGACTCGGACGCGGCCGACGAGTTTCCAGCGTCGTTCAAGGACGCCGTCGGCGCCTCGCTGCGGTCGATGGAACCGACCGCGCGCAAGTGGTGGTTCGATGTGCTGCGCCCGCCGCTGTTCTGGACCGAGGGCCTGCCCGCCGCCGGCGAGTCGTGGGCCTACGCCAAGACCGGCCCCTGGTGCCGGTCGGACTCGCCGATCCGCGTGGCCGCCACGGTCTGGCAGATCCTCACGACTCCGCTGCGGTTCATCGCGTTTTACGCCTCCTGGCTGACCGAGCGCCCCTCCCGCTTCCTCGTCTTCATCACCGTCTACGCGCTGCTCGCCTCCACCTCGTATGCCTCCTGGCTGCCCTGGATCTGGTGAGCCCCAACAACTCCTAGGAAGGAAAGCAACACCATGGATCCGGCAATCGGAACGCTCTCGGCGATCTCTCTGATCGTCTTCATCATCCTGCGGTGGCAGCAGCTGTGGCCCAAGTTCCAGATGGTCCTGATGGTCCTCATCGGTTGGGGGCTCGGCGGCCTGATCGGCGACTGGATCAACAAGCTGATCGGGCTCGCTTCGGAACTGACCAGCAAGTGGGGGCAGACCCTCTTGGGGGTTGCCTTCCCCGCCGCCCTCGCCGTCGCCTCGATCACGATCTTCGGCCTGTTCCTCTGGAAGGACTCCAAGGTCCGGACCGGGGAGATCACGTGGCTCGTGCTCATCGCCTCGCTGTTGGTGATCCCGAGTCTGGCGATGCTGCCGGCGATCTGGGGCAACATCGAGACCGTCCTGGACGGGGTGGCCTAGATGGAGATCGTGTTCGCCGTCGCCGTCATCACCACCATCATCTACGGCGGTGCCAAGGCCATCGCCGAGGACATCAGCGACCTCAAGTACGCCGCCAAGGGCAAGGACCACCCGCGCTGGGCGTACCGGCAGGCCAAACTCGACGCCATCCGGAGGGGCGAGCCGACGGGGTACTGGCAGCTCCTCGCGGCCCGTGCCTGGAAGAAGGCTTTCGACAAGCACGCCAAGGCGACCGCGCAACCTGCCAGAACCGATCGCGGGCCGCAGCCGCTGCGGGACTACGGGCGCCGCTGCTGGGCTGATGCCTGGAAGACCCAGGAGATCAAGCACGACAAGCGAGTCGCGGCCCGGCGTGCCAAGCGCGCCGGGGCTGCTGGCGGCGTCGAGGCACCAGTCGACACCGAACTGACTCCTCAGCCGATCGATACATCCGACGGCACTGACGATGCCGAAGGTATCCCGACCGTGGTTCATGACCACCCGACGGACTTTCCGTTCGACGTCGAGTTCCCTTCCGCCGGCGGCGAAACCTCGAACGGGTCCTTCGCTTCGGTCGACCAGAGCCCAGGAGGTGTCAAGGTGCAGGCTCCCGTCGACCGCACCGCAGTGCCGACCAGATCCGCCAAGGTCAAAGAACGCGAAGTCGTCAAAGAGGAGGCCTGGAGCCCGTTCCAGAAAGCTCCGAAACCGGATCTCTCCGGTATCGAGCTCTCGCGCAAGCGTGCCCGTAGCTACCTCTACGGCGAGGGCCTGGATACGGCGCACCTGCCGCCGGGTGAAGGGCTCGACATCGCCGACTACAAGCCTTTTCCCAGCGACATCGAGCGGCTGCGGCGAGGCAACGCCGACGACCGCGCGATGGCCGACCAGCTCGAGACGCATGACCCGGACCGCGACCGCCGGTGGGATGAGGCCATGCAGCGCGTGCGCGAGACCGCCGACCGTCTGGTCCGTGAGGCCACAGTCAAGGCCGAAGCAGAACTCTGGGGCTCGGAGTTGTCACCTGAAGAGAAGTTCGCTGGGCTGATTGACAGCGCCGAGCGAGACGGTTTGAGCCCCAAAGCGATCGATGCCCTCGTGTACGCGCTTCATGAAGGTGAGGAGCGCATCGAGCTGAACTTCGACGACATCGTCGACGACACCAGCGGACCTATCCCCTCCGCGTACCGCGCCTCGTTCGGCGGCCGCCACGTGTACGCCGCCGTGATCGGACGGCCCGGCGACGCGGCCCTCGAAGACGACACCACCAGAACTGAGCAGGAGGCCTCTACCACCAACGACCACTTTGACCCCGTTCCCGACAACGTCATTCCGTTCAACAAGCCACTTCCCACTCCGAAGGAGATCGAACCCATGACCACTGCCACCACTGAGATCGACGGCCTCGAGTCCGCTATCGCCTGGGCCTCCGACGTCAAGACCAACGCGGCCGAGATGGCCTCCGGCATCGACGACGTCGAAGGCGACTTCGCCGCCCGCAAGGTCTCCGGCGAGACCCTCACCCTGGTCGGTCAGATCGGCGAAGCCTACGACGAGCTGCGCGAGCTCGCCGCCCAGCTCGAGGAGAAGCTGCAGGCGATGCAGAGCGTGGCCGAGGCCTACGAGGCCGCGCCCGACACCGGCGACAAGGAGTTCGTGACCAGCTAACGGCGAAACCCGCCCCGTCCCCTAGCTGGGGGCGGGGCGGGTCCGCATCCGGGTGGCTTCCGATGCGCTGACGATGCCAAGCCGCACACCACCCATGGAAGGAGGCCTGCCAGATGGAGCCGACCACCCCGACCACCGAACGCCCCGCCCGGGGCCCCGAGTCGCCCGCAGCGGAGGCAACCCCCGCGAAGGGCATCGTCGTCGAGCCCGGCATGGGACGCCTCCTGGCTCCCCAGGCCGTCCCGCACTATGCGACCGGGTGCCTCATCGCCGCCGCCGCCGTCGCCAACGCCGCCGGAGAACTCTCCGGCGAAGCCGCCACCGCCGCCGCCGCCACCGTCGGCATCCTCTTCACGATCGCCGTCCTACTGGCCTGCAAGAAAGGCGTCCGCCTACGGTTCAGCGCGATCGCCGCCGAATGCGGCCGGGCCTGGCTGGGCGCGCTCGCCATCGGCGCCACTGCATGGATCGCCTACGCCGGCATCGTCGGCGTCTCGGTCGACAACGTCGCCGCACTACTGGCCTGCGCCTACGTCATGGCAAGCCGTTGGTGGACCATGGCGCGCATTCCCAACCCGAGCCTGCGACCCGAACCGGCACCCGTCGTCGCCCCGCCCACTGGCGAGACCGTCGACCAGGTGCGCCGCCGCTGGGCCGCGACGATCGGCTGCAAGGGCGGTCGCCTGGCAGGCTCCCAGCTCGTCGACCGCAGTGCGATTCCGGCAGGGCGCCGCTACCGCATCGCCCTGGTGCCCGGCAAGCAGACCCTCGACGACGTCCACTCCGCGCTATCGCTGATCGCCTCCGGGCTCCAATGCGAACGGAACGACCTGTTCGTCGAGCCTGTCTCCGGCGACGCCTCGCTGGTGGACCTGAACGTCCTCGACGACTCGCCGATCAAGCGCAACATCGTCATGACCGCACTCGACACCTCCAGCCTCGGCGCGATCGCTCTGGGACCGTGGGGCGACGGCACCGGCAACGCCAAGTGGCGCGTCTACGAAGCGAACTCGATCTTCGGCGGCGTCATCACCGGCGGGTCCGGGTCGGGCAAGTCGACCCTGCTGGGCGTCATCACCATCGGCCTCAAAGCCCGCGGCGACACGGTCGTCTGGCACATCGACGGCCAGGACGGCGCATCGCTGCCCGACCTGTTCGACGAGTTCGACTGGGCCGTCGGACGACGTGACGCGTTGACGATGCTCAAGGCCGCCGACGAGATCGTCGAGTGGCGCTCCAAGCAGAACTTCTTCCACAAATGGAAGGGCTTCGACGCCGCCGCGCAAGGCCGGCCCGGCCTCGTCCTCATCATCGACGAATGCCAGGACGTGTTTGGCTCCGAGCCAAACGCCGAGATCGTCAAGATCGCCAACCGCATCGCCCGCAAGGGCCGCAAGTGCGGCGTGGCCATCATCGCGGCCACCCAGTACGCCGAGAAGGCCTCCTTCGGCGGGTCCAACTCGCTCCGTTCGGGCCTGATGCAGGGCAACGCGGTCACGCTGCGCACCACCCGCCGCAACGAGAAGGGCTTCTTCCCGCCCTCGTTCACCGGCGACCCGGTCTCGATCCCGGTCAACCACAAGGGCCAGGGCTACCTAATCGACGTCACCGGCTCGGACAAGCACGCTCCGTTCAAAAGCTGCTGCTTCACCGACGACCTCGATTCGGCCGCCGCCGGCACCGAACACTCACTGCTGTGGTGGCTGGCCCAGTGCCCGGAGACAGTCCTCGACCAGGTCGCCGACGCGGCTGCCGAGGAGACCGCCGGGAAGGTCTACACCGACCGCCACGACGAGGACGCCCGCGCCGAAGGCGCGCTCGACGCCGGAACGGCGGCGATGATCGCCAACCTCGAGCAGGGCATCCGGACCGGGTTCAAAGCCGCGATCGCCAAGCTGAAAACCGCTCAGCCTAGCGAGCAGGAATCAGCTGCACCATTGCGACCGCTCGACCACCTGCCGCGGCCCAAACTCATCGTCCTCAGGCCCGTGCAGACCGAGCAGCCGTCCGCGCCGACGTCGACCGAACCCACGCTCAGCGAGTCCGCTCAGCGGATCCTCGACGAACTCCGCACCGGGCCCATGCGCACCAAGGAACTCATCGACGCCCTCGGCCTGTCCCGAGCACGCGTCCACGAACTGCTCGGCGAGCTCCAGAAAGCCGGGCGCATCCACCAGCCGACCTATGCCCACTACGCCCTCACCGAAGGCGGCGAGGCACAGGCGGCTTGAGCACCCTACGGCTCGGACCCGGTCGCGAATGCTGGGTCCGAGCCGACGACCACCACCGAGAAGGAGTCCTCCTTTGACCGCACCTGACCCTCCCGACACGGCGCTCGAATCCGAACTGCGCGAATCGATCAACACCCTGCGCGACCAGACCCGCCATGCCGACGGCAAAGCCCAAACCCTGGCCGGAGCCCTCATTCCCTCACTCGTCGGTGCCGTCGCCGTCGGCGGGCTCGCCAAGCTCCCGGCCGCCGCCCTCGTCCCCGCCGTCCCCGCAGTGGCCGTCGCGCTGGCGGCGATCATCGCCCTCGGCGCCGTCATCTGGCCCCGGACCGGCGAACACCTGCAGCCGCACGAAATAGAGGACACCCGCAGCGCGGCACGACGCCACGAACACAGCCACCTCACCCGCATCGCCTCCGTCAAGTGGCGGTGGCTGTCGTGGGCGATCACCGCGACCGCCGCCGCGCTCGCTCTCGGCACCGCCACGATCGTCGTCGCCACCCTCACCTGAACCAAGACCGCCGCAACCCAACTGAACGGACTACCTCATGGACACCATCGTCGGAGCCGAAGTCCGCTGGCACGAACACGACCGATCAATCCCGCTCGCACCCACCGTCGCATGGCGGATCAACACCGGCGGTCGCCTGTGGGGCGGCCTCATCACCGGCCGGTCCGCCTCCGGCAAGACGACGCTCCTGCGACGACTGGCTCGCGAGGCCCACGGTCCCAAACTGCGCGTCCACCTGGTCGACCCGCTCGGCCCTGAATCCCTCGACGGCATCGAGTTCTACTCGCACCGTCTCGAAGACGCCGCAATCAATCCTGGAGTGGGGCGAGGAGGAGATCACCGCACGCCTGGAGTCCGAACCGGCCGAGCGGGAATCGGCACCGGCGCAGCTGATCGCCATCGACCACACCGAAATGGTTCCGCACAACCGCCAGAACCTCCGCCGGATCGAGCAGATCGCCCGCAGCGGCGCGCGCCTGGGCGTCGCCGTGATCCTCTGCGGGCAGCTCGATTCCTGGTGGGTCCCCGAGGGAGCCCGGCACGGAAACCTGCTCGCGCTGCCGTCCAACACCCCCAACTCTGCGATCCGCATCGGCATCGAACAGCGGGTCGACCCGAGCATGGCGCACTTCGCCGACCCGGTCACCGGCGAGGTCACCGACTTCGACCCCCGAATCTGACCTTCGTTCCCAACTTCAGCAGCAGAAACGGAGCCCTCTCAGATGAGCGACAACCAACCCACCTTCACCGAGTACGACAAGCCCGACCCCGCCGACACGATGGCCGACCGGATCGCGGCCGACCTGTTCTGGAATGACCTGCCGGCGGGCACCGCCTTCAGGTTCGAAATCCAGCAGCTCGCCGAACAGCTCGTCGCCGACGTGCGCGAAGCCACTCCGCAGGAGATCGACATGCTCCGCCGCCGCCACCGTCGGGTCACCAGGGAGCTGACCGAGCTCGACAACTGGCTCCTCGACCGCAAGGCCATCGAGTACTTCGGGAACGACCAGGCCGACCTGATCAGCCAGGTCAAGTTCATGCGGCTGGGCGACATCCTCGTCACCGCTGCTGTCACCGCGTTCCTGTGCACGCTCTCGACCGGCGTGCTGGACATCCTCCGATCCGTGGGAGTCCTGTTGCGCCACCTCGTCTGAACCCGACCACAACGAAGGCCCGGCGCTGTACTTGGCGGTGCGCGCCGGGCCATCCACCGATCCACCAGCAAAGTGCAGAAAGGCGCCTTCAGTATGCCCGTTCCCCAGCAGCGCACACCCATCGACCAGCTAAACGACCAGAGGGCGACACGCGTCCCGCCACACGACGTCGACGCCGAGCAGTCCGTGCTCGGGGCGATGCTCCTGGCACCCGAAGCGATCGCCGACGTCGTCGAGCTCCTGTCCTCAGCCGACTTCTACAAGCCCCGGCACGGGCTGATCTTCGAGGCGATCTGCGCGCAGTGGGCGGACGGCAAGCCCACCGACCCAGTCACGATCGTCGCCCGGCTCGTCGACGAGGGCCAGATCGGATTGGCCGGTGACGGGTCCTACATCCACGAGCTGATCCACACCGTGCCGACCGCTGCCAACGGCGGCTACTACGCGAGCATCGTCAAATCCAAGGCGACCCAACGTCGCCTCATCGAGGCTGGCGCCCGCATCACCCAATATGGCTACGGCACCGCCGTAACTGACGGCGACAACGACCGGCTCGTCGAACTCGCCGAACAGGCCCTCGCCGAAGCCGTCGACACCGCCGTCGTCGGCGGCGTGGTCGAAGCCGGCGAGTACATGACCGGCGTCCTGGACCGGCTTGAGAACGACAACGCCGAGACCGGCCTGTCGACCGGCCTGGCCGACCTGGACAGCCTCCTGAGCGGCATGCGGGCGGGCCAGTTGATCGTCATCGCCGGGCGCCCCGCGATGGGCAAGTCCGTCGCCGGCGCCGACATCGCCCGCCACGCCGCGCTCCGCGAAAGCGTCCCGGTCCTGTTCTGCTCGTTGGAGATGAGCGGCGAAGAGCTCGCCGAGCGGCTCGTCGCGGCCGAGGCGGGCGCGAACCTCGCCTGGTTCAAAGGCGACGGGTCCGTGCCCGACGACCAGATCAGCAAGGTCGTGGCCGCCGCCGGGCGCATCGCGGGCGCACCGCTGTTCATCGACCCCGGCTCGGACACCACCATAACGAAGCTGCGCGCCCGTGCCCGCCGCTTGGCCGCTCAGCACCGTGCCAAGGGCGGTCTCGGCCTAATCGTCGTCGACTACCTGCAGCTCATGCCCGGCGCCGGACGCACCGAGTCCCGTGAACGGGAGATCGCCGAGATCTCCCGCGGCCTCAAACTGCTGGCGAAGGACCTGGCCTGCCCGGTCGTCGCTCTCGCACAGCTCAACCGGAACAACGAGTCCCGTCAGGACAAACGGCCGTTGCTGTCCGACCTGCGCGAGTCGGGCGCGATCGAGGCCGACGCGGACGTGGTGATCCTGCTCCACCGCGAGGACTACTACGACACCGCTTCTCCGCGCGTAGGCGAGATCGACCTGATCGTCGCCAAGAACCGCTCCGGCCGGTGCGACACCATCACTGCCGCCGCGCAGCTCCACAAGTCCCGCATCGTCTCCCTGGCAACCGACAGGAAGGAGTAACCGTATGGCCCTTGAGATCTGGGCGGCCGCGCTGACGATGAAGGTCGGCGACGCGCGCGCCAAGCTCGTCTACCAGGCCCTGTGCAACCGGGCCGACCCTGATGGCACCAACGCCTGGCCCGGCAACAAGACTCTCGCCGACGCCGCCGAATGCTCCGTCCAGACCGTGACCCGCAAACTCCAGTACCTGCAGGAGAACGGGTTCATCCGCGAAGGCGACCAGCGGTTCGTCGCGCACCTGCGCGCCGACCGCCGGCCCGTCGTCTACGACGTCGCGCTCAACGAGGCCACCCGGCTGGCGTGGGCCGAGGCATACGCCCCGTCTGAGCGGCAGCAGTCCGCCACCGAGGCGGGTTCCAAGGGCGGCAAAGCCAGCGTCGAATCCGCCCGGATCCACGAGGACGACGCCCACGGGGTCACAGGCGTGGAACCCCGTAAAGCACGGGGTCAAATTTTGGAACCCCGTGAATCCCAGGTCAAGCGGGGTCACATTTTGGAACCCCGTAAGCCACGGGGTTCCAAACCGAACAGCTACACCTCTTATAGACCTTCCCCTCCTCCTCCCCCTACCCCCTCAAGCGAAGTCGAGGGCCTCGGCGCCGTCGCGGCCCGGCCGGAGGAGGCGGGGGAACGAGACGAGATCCGAACCGCCGCGCAGACGCTCGTTGCGGAACTGCCCGGCCCGTTGACGGCCGGACAGCGTCACCGCCTGGCCGAGACCGTCAACGCGTTCCTCGCTGCCGGGTGGACGTCGAAGGCGCTCATCGCCGAGCTCACCGTCGACCTCATCAACGTCCAGTCCTACAGCGGCCTCTACCAGCACCGCCTCAGTGGACTGCCGGTCGAACCGCCCGCCGAAGTACCTGCACCGCAAAAGAACCTCCCCCCGCTGGCTGGCGAAGCGCACATCTTCGATCCAGACCCGGCCGACCCGGAATCCTGCCTTCGATGCCCTCGGCCCCGCGAGAACCGGGTCCACCAAGCCGCCCAGGAGCCACGCTCGCAGGCGAACACCCGTTCTTCGACACCGGGATTGAGGTACGGGAGTTCGGAACCCGCACAGGCCCGCTCAGGCCGCCACGGCTCCGGTCCGGTTGCCGCCGGGCAGTCGCTCGAAGCAGTCCTGGCCGCCGCCGGGGTGGATTCCCATGCCGCCTAACGCGACCGCGCTCAAGCCGCCGGTGCCGTACTACGGCGGCAAGCAGCGCCTGGCCGACCAGCTCGCCGAACTGCTCGGCCGCGTGGAGTACGAGCACTACGTCGAGCCGTACTGCGGCTCGCTCGCGGTGTTGCTGGCGAGGCCGAAGGCGCGCATGGAAACCGTCAACGACCTCGACGCCAAGTTGATGACGTTCTGGGGCATCCTGCGCGACCGCCCGTCCGAACTGGCCCGGGCGGTCGCGCTCACCCCGCACTCGCGGGCCGAATACGCCGCCGCCTGCGCGCCCATGGAAGGCGACCTCGACGAGGTCGAGCTCGCCCGGCGTGTATGGGTGCGGCTCACCCAGTCCCGCACCGGGACTCAGCGGCCTGTTGGCTGGCGACACCACCAAGACCCGAACGGTTCGGCGATCGGTATGCCGGCCTACCTCGACGCGTACCGGTCCCGCCTGCCCGCGGCGGTCGAGCGCCTGCAAGGCGTCTCGCTCGAATCGCGGCCCGCGCTCGAGGTCATCGCCGCCTACGGCCGCCACCCGGGCGTGCTGCTGTACGTCGACCCGCCCTACCTCGGTTCGACCCGCGCCCGCAACTACCGGCACGAGATGCGCACCGAAGCCGAACACCGTGACCTGGCCGCCGCGCTGGGCGACTGCCGCGCGGCCGTCGTGCTCTCGGGCTACGACTCCGAGCTCTACCGGGAGCTCTACACCGACTGGCACCGCATCGAGCTCGCGTCCGGCACCAGTCAGGGCGGCTCGTGGTCGGAGCGCACCGAGGTCGTCTGGTCCAACCGCGACCTCACCGCCCAGCCGACCCTCCTCGACCACCTCGCCTAGGTCCGCGCCAGTCGACTGCTCAGCCGCTGGTCGGACGCATCCAGAACGGAACCGCACATGGCCTACTACCAGTTCAGCACCGGATCCCAGACCTGCTACCACGAAGCGTCCAGTCTCGAATCCGCCCTCGCCGGGTGCTTCGGCCCCGGCACCGAACACCGTGGCGCGTTCGACTACCGCTCCGGTCGCGCCTTGCCCCAGAGCCGGGACGTCCGCCCGGCGGGATTTGCCCACGTCACCTGCCCGTGTGGGGAGAACCAGCCCGCCAGCCCTGGCCTGTGGCGCAACGTCGCCGTCAAGACCCTCGACCGCCTCCCCAAGGGCGCCGTACTCCACCCCGTGACCCTGGCCGCACACATGGAAGCCGAGATCGCCCACAACCGCGACCGGGCCGCACGCGGATGGAGCCACTGGGACCCCGAACTGGGCATGGTCGACGCCGCCAAACCGCGGTGACATCCCCGCCCCGACCGATCGGCACCAGGAGACCCGATGACCTACCTCGCGAAGTTCGACGACCCGACTGGGGAGCGTTTCGGGCTCCCGACCTACAACTTCCGGTTCGCGCCGAAGGGCTTGTGCACCCGCCGCCAGCTCGCCGCGAAGGGCCTGACGCCGGGACGCCAGCCGATCGCCGGCCAGATTCTGTGGCGTCGCGGACGCCGGGTCGCGTACCTGTACCGCGAAGAGCTGGCCCGGCCGAAACGACCGCCCACCGACGCTCAGCTTGCCGCGTTGCTCAAAGCCCATGTCGCGCAGTGCACCTGTTCGACCTGCGGCACCGAGTACGGCTACTACATCCCACGCAGTCTCGGCGAATGCCTCGCCTGCCACGAACGCACCAAGACCGAAGGAGACCAGCAGTGACCCACATCGACACGCCCGCCATCCGCCTCGTCATCGACGAGTGCGAAGAGATCTTCGGCGGCGACCGTGAGGCCAGCGACGCGTTCGAGAGCGCCGTTGCCGACGCCCTGGCCCTGCTCGACCAGAACCCCCAGCAGCCCGCCGATGAGCGCTAACCGTTTCTTCGACAGCATCGCCCAGGTCGCGGCCTGGAATGCGCTTCACCCGGTCGGCACGCCCATCGCCTACTGGCCTGGGTTCAAGACAGGCGATCCGTGCCAGGGCATCACGATTGCTCGCGCATCGGTCCTGGGTGGCCACACCGCCGTCGTATGGATCGACAACGCGAGCAGCTGCATCGCCCTGTCGCACATCGAGCCACTTCCCACCACCAGGTCGCAGAAGAACCATGCCTGACCGCCGCCCCAGTCGGGCTCTATCGCCGACGACCGAGACAACGAACCATCCCGCACGGGCGGGGTGGCGGCGATCAGTACCAGGGCCTCCCCGACTCCATCGACCCCGACCTCGACCGCGTCCGCGCCGCCGTCGCCACCGGCTCCCAGCACTACGCGGTCGGGAAGGCCATGTACGGCACCCGCAGTCGCTGACCCCGGTACTCCAACCGAGAACCTCAACGGCCCGGTCGAGCATCAGCTCGCCCGGGCCGATCCATGCTCGTAACCTGCAGAAAGGCACCCATGTCCATCACCGTCCTCGGCGAAGGATTCCTCGAAGTCGACCTCCCCGGCCGCCTTCGCGAGCCCAACGCCTACCGCTGGGACGACATCGTCGCCCTCTTCCACCGCGGCGACGGCTGGGCCGATGACGTCGAGTTCCCCACCGACCTCGCTGGCCAGCACGGCACACTCATCGCCGTCGTCAACCGCGAGCCCCGCAAGCAGAACCAGGTCGACCACGCCATCCGCCGAGGTGCCGTCACCCCACCGCTCGGCAGCGAAGTCGTCCTTGGCACCGGCACTGTGCGCCTCCGCAACCGCACCATCAAAGGCTCGTCCGGCCGGTACCAGAACAACGCGATCGGCCTCAACACCGCTCTGGACGGCGATGCCGTCCGTTCGTTGATGAGCCAGTGGGTCCGCCTCGAATTCCACCAGTAACCGCACTTCACCGGGCCGGGACGCACTGGCGCGTCCCGGCCCGCCGCCGCTCCGGGAAGGAACCGTCGTGCACGAATCCAGCAAGCCCGACATGATCGAAGCCCTCCAAGCCCTCATCAACCACCCGCGAACCCCCAAGCACGAGAAGACCGCCGCCCAGGAGGCCCTGCGCCGTCTCAAGCAGCGCCGCCCGGCCGCCAGCAAGAAGTCGAAGTCGCTGCCGTGCATCGAATGCCAGCCCGAATCGCACGGTCTCGAGACCGTAGGCGACGTCTCTTGGACCGATGAGCACTACGAGTACGACGTCACCGTGCTCTTCGCCGACCGCAAGACCGGAGCGCTGTTCATCGGTTCCGACTCCGGGTGCTCCTGCCCACATCCGTTCGAGGACATGACCCGTGACGACCTCGACCCGATTGCCGACATCAACGAGCTCCAAGCCTGCCTCCACGCCCTCGCCGGCGGACCGCGCGTCGACAACCCGCGCGCCGAAGCCGAAATCGTCGAGCTCCTCGAGCGCGTCCGTGCCCGGCAGCGCTCCCTTGGCCGCCGCTGAACGTCGAACCGCCCGACTCCGCCAACCCAATCGAAGGATCACGTCCTTGGACTTCAACGACCTGCTCCGCAACGGCGAACGCAAGCTGCTCCTCGCCCTCGCCGAGGCCGACGACACCGGCGTTCGCTTCAAACCCGCAGACGACGACCGGCAAGCCGTCCGACTCGTCAAGCGCGGATTTGCAACCCGCACCGACCGAACGTTCACCATCACCGACGCCGGCTGGGCCTGGCTCAGGGACGCGATCGATTCCCGCATCCCGCACCAAGTCGCCGATGCCACCGAACTCCCGAAGTGGCGCGCGATCCACCAGGCCTACCGCGACATCGGCCTCGACCTCCCCGCCATCGACTAACCAACCCACACCACCGAAGGAGCCCATGTGCCCAAGTACCAGTTCCACGGTGAACTCGCCATCGGCGCGGGCGCCCGCAGCTTCGTCGCCAACGGCCCGATGACCATGCGAACGGTCGGCCACCTCACCTGGCTCGAAACCACGAGCACGACCGTCACCGCAAGCGGCATCGACGTCGAATGACCGACGCCACCGTCGACGAGCGCCGCCGCGCCGACGGCTACATCATCATCCGCACCGAGACCGGCGTCAAAGCCCGCCTCGATCCCTGACCAGGCCGACCACCAGGTCAAGCAACCGCCAACCGGGCGGGACCGCGAATGCGGTCCCGCCCGTCGTCTTTTCGCAAGGAGACCCAGTGCGCGAATCCGCCACCACCATGAAGACCGTCGATCTCGTCGTCCTCACCATTTGGAACCGGCACCTTGAGATCCTGCTCATCCGCCGCGGCAAGGCCCCGCACGCTGGACAACTCGCCCTCCCCGGCGGCCGCGTCGCCCGCAACGACCTGACCCTCCACCACGCCGCCACACGCGAACTGTGGGAGGAAACCGGCATCAACGTCGCCCCCTCCACCCTCGACATCATCGGCCGCTACGACACGCCCGGACGCGACCCCCGCGGCGACTCCGAGAGCACCGCGTTCCTCTCCGTCCTCGCCGGGCCCATCCCCGTCCGCGCTGGCGACGACGCAGCCACTGCCGAGTGGGTCCCGATCCACGACGCCCTCACCGAGAACCTCGCTTTCGATCACACTCAGATCCTCAACGACGGCCTCGCGCTGTCCGAGCGCCTTGGCCACACCACAGCGCTGCGCCGCCAGTAACAGCAAAAAGAGCGCGGCCTGGGATCGTGAGGTCCTGGGCCGCGCCCCACTTCGCGACCCGCTCGTTACCCGAGTGGAGCTGCTCGACATACATCGTCAGCTGATTAGGAGGGCTCCATGCACCATTACGCACGTCCCCTTGCTGAACACGTACCGGCCATCTTCGGCGTCGGCTACGAGGGAACCAGCCTCGCCGATCTCATCGATCGGCTCCACGGCCTCGGCGTCACTCACGTCGCCGACGTGCGCCTCAACCCCGTCTCACGCAAACCCGGCATGTCCAAGAACAAGCTGCGCGCCGCCCTGGCGAATGCCGATATCGAGTACCTGCACCTGCGAAGCCTCGGAAACCCCAAGGAGAATCGGCCCGGATTCGCCCGACCCGGCCCTGCCCGCCAAGCGGCATTGGACACGTACTCCCGCATCCTCGACCGGCCCGATGCCCAGGCCGCCCTCGACGAGCTTCAAACGCTCGCCCAGACTGGTCGGGTTGCCCTGCTCTGCTTCGAATCCGATCCGGCCGCCTGCCACCACCAAGCCATCCTCGCCCGACTTGCCGAGGGTTGACCTTCGAACGCCTGTCCCACTACCGTGAACTCCATGCAGTGAAGGAGATGATCCACATGGCACAAACCAGTGGCATCGAATGGACCGAGACCACCTGGAACCCGGTCACAGGATGCGATCGCGTCAGCCCCGGCTGCGACAACTGCTACGCCCTGACTATGGCCCGCCGCCTCAAAGCTGCCGGCAGCGCCCGCTACCAAGTCGACGGCGACCCGCGCACTTCCGGCCCCGGCTTCGGCCTCACCATCCACCCCGACCTGGTGAACCTGCCGCGCCGATGGGTCAAGCCGCGAACCGTGTTCGTCAACTCGATGAGCGACCTGTTCCATGCCAAGGTCCCAGCGGGTTTCATCGCCGACGTCTTCGCCACGATGGCCGCCACCCCGCAGCACACCTACCAGGTGCTCACCAAGCGCCCGCTGCGCGCCGCTCGACTGGCCGACAGCCTGACATGGCCCGCCAACGTGTGGCTCGGCGTCTCCGTCGAATCCCCGGACCAGGTCAACCGGCTCGACCTCCTGCGCCGTACGCCGGCGGCAGTCAAGTTCATCTCCGCCGAACCGCTCCTGGCCGCACTTCCCGACCTCGACCTCAAGGAGATCGACTGGCTCATCGTTGGGGGCGAATCTGGACCCCGCCACCGGCCGATCCAAGCCGATTGGGTCCGCGACCTGCGGGACCAATCCCTCGCGGCGGGAGTGCGGTTCTTCTTCAAGCAGTGGGGCGGGGCACGCCCGAAGTCGAACGGACGCGAACTCGACGGACGAGTCTGGGACGAGATGCCGCCCCTGGCCGCCGAAATCCTATCCACCGGCTGAAGCGCTAGCTCTTTCGTGCTCGTGAAAGGGACCGCTTTGATACCGTCTTCGTTCTGTTCCGAACATCGGTCGTACGCGGATGAGATGCCGACTAGGACTGCCGCGCCAGTCTGATCGTTCGCCGGTAGAAGTCTTTGCCCCTACCATCGTCATCAATGAGCGCCAGCTCATGGAGCTTCCGGACTGCCGCGCGAACGTGCTTGTCCCATGCGAAACCTAGCGTGTAGCCGTACACCGCAAGTGTGTGGTCGACGATGCGTACCGGCCCTGCTTGAAGCAAGTGTCTCAGGTTATCTCGGATGATTGGGACGCAGTCGTCATCTATCTGACGGTTGTACGCACCCTCATCGAAGGCGTACGCTTCCTCGGCACCGAAAAGCGCTTCCTGTCCCTTCTTGGTCTGTCGTTGGTCTGTCTGACTGATCTTATAGCGCTGGCAGGCATCGAACCAGTCACGTTGCGCGGGGCCGAGGACCTTGGCGAAGCTCCAGATTCCCTCCTCGTGGCGGGTGAAGAGGACTAGGACGTACTTCGGGTATCGGGCTGTGAGCGACGAATACACTGGCATCGGAATCGCCATGCATCCGGTCCGGTCGGAAAGCATCTGCGCGTACTGCTCGCCGATTTCCAACGCTGCCAGCCCGGCGGACTCCTGATGGGCATCCGCGAGGATATCCTGCCACCAGGTTCCGCCGAGGAAACTGTCATAGCGGCCCAAAGCGTCCTGGTCGCTCTGAACGACGGCTTTGCGGGCGTCCCTCCACACCGAGCTCGCGCTGAAGTGCAGTAGCAGCTCAGTAGGTGGCCACGCTCGGCTGCTGGTTCCATTGCGATTCAGGATCGTGGCAATCTGATCCATTCGAATCGCCGGGCCGAACGGATCCAGAAAAGCGAACAGAACCTTGCCTCGCGACAGCCCAAGGATCTCGTCGACCACCTGGCCGATGTCAGCCTGGAACGTTCTGTGCGGCATGCTGTCTGCGTATGGCCGAAGCGTGGCCTCGAGTTGGCGGAAGTACTTCGGGCTCCGCTCTACGAATATGCCCTCAATCCTGCGCGAACTCATCCCCGCTGCTGTCTTGGCCAGCAATAGCGGCGATCCCGGTTCTCCATCTTCGTACACGCCAGGCCCGGCATACCCGTCGAGGAACACGACATCGGTCCCCCCCTTCCCGGTCTTCCCTGCGAGGACCGGGGGATAGCTTCGTAGGATGCCGTGCTTTAGCTCGGCAGGTGGTTTTCGCATTCCAAAGAAGTGCTTGTTACTCGACATCGCGATCTCCAGGGGGTTTGAAGTTCTCACTGAGCGTAGCGAAGTTAGGTCGCGTTGTGTACCCCTCAAGTCGGTCACCCGCCGCTTATACGATGCGCTCCCAACCAGATCGCGGATGGAGCTAAACGCTCGATCATCAAGCACGGGCGTTGGCCGCCGGCGACTTCGCCGAGGAGCTCGCAGACAACGCGAGCGAGGCCTTCCACATCGCCCACCGACCGGCGCCAGGCGGTACCAACTCAAGGACCCCGACGGGAACGCCGTCGTATGCCGAGAGACCGAGAGACCGTCGACGAGGGCGAACCGTGTCCCGGGAGCCTGTGGACGATCCTTCGCCGCGTGGACTCCCTGCTGCCGTCCGAGCTGGTCTGCGACCACGACGAGCAGCACTACGTTCCGGCGGACAAGTGGATGACCTTCGGGAGACAATGGGTCAAGGGACGTGTTGAGGGGGGCAGCGTGAACCAGTTCATTGCAGTGTTCGAGGATCACGACGGTGGAAGGCGCTACATCTCGCGGGATGAACTGCCGGGATTCATCACCGACGACATTGAGATGGCCCGCAGATTCGAGAGCGCGCGCAACGCGGAACTTCTGGCCGAGGCGTTCACGGGCATCACGATCAGCGCTGAGGGATCAGACGATGTCTGGCAACCGAGGTGGATTGCCAGAACATACGCGGAAAGGATCGAACGGTGACCGAGCGGGAAGTCTGGTTTGTTGACGGCCCACTCAAGGGCCAGTCCCACATGATCCCTGCCAACAAGCCCTTCTGGACCGTGCGCCACGTTCCGCCCGAACACGCGGATCTACTTGGCAATCCGGAGTATCGCCCATCCCTCTACGAGAAGTTCACCTACCGCATACAGCAACGCGAGGATGGACTCTGGATCGGAAGGCTGGAAGCATGACCGACCACCGGCTGAGCGTCGATGACCTCGTCCACATCATCCGGCGAAGCAAGTGCACCATCGACTCCTGGGTCTCCAAGTACGGCTGGCGACGCAGCAGGTCCAAGCCAGTCAAGTACGTTGCGGCCGACGCGATCCAGACCTCCTGCGTCAACGCGCCTTGAGGCCTAACCAGGCTGACCGTCACCCAGCAACTGCGCCCTCACCGAGACACTCGCCTTCGCCCACACCCAGATCCGCTACGACGGCCTCGCGCGTCCACACCGACGCTCTCCGGCGCCAGTTCCCGTAGTCATGTCATCTGCCCGGAAGCATCGCTTCCGGGCTTTTTTCATGCCCAACAACAGCAATCAAGATACTAACCAGTAATCACATAATATTCACTTTCATGCATTAAACAATACATTGATCTCTAATCATCACATAATTCTCATCTTCATGATCACTTGATTTGTATATGAACATCTGTTCTAATTTCATGACACTGTTTGCACTCCGCGAGCGGAGACCCTGAAACTCCACGCTCGCGTCAAGCAGGGCAACGCCTTCGGCAACACCAACTCGACCCGTGCCGAACGGTGTTGCCTTCGCGTTCGACGCTGTTGTTCCCGTGTTGCCGTCAACGCTGGCGGCAACCAAGCCATCCTGAACCCGCCCCGTCTGGAGGTGATCGCGATGATGACCATGCGCAAGCTGCCCGCCGGCAATGCCTGGCAGTACCTGACGAAGTCCGTGGCCACCGGCGACGCCCCCGGCGCGCCTACGCCCGAGAACGGCGCGGAGACGGGCTACTACACCGCCCGCGGCAACCCGCCAGGTCGCTGGATCGGCGTGGGACTGGGCGATCTCGGGCTCGCCGTCGGCGACGCCGTCACCGAGGCGCAGATGCGCGCGCTCTACGGCCAAGGGCGCCACCCGAACGCCGAGCAGATCATCGCCGACTTCCTCGCCGCCCGCGTCAACGACGCCACCGGCGACGACGAGTACGACCAGCTGACCGCCGAAGCCGCGAAAGCGACCCGGCTCGGGCGGCGTTATCCCGTCTACACCAACATGCCCTTCGAACAGTTGCTGGCCGAACGGCTCACGCAGCTGCGCACCGAGACCGGCCGCGAGCCCACTGCGGTCGAGGAACGCTCGGCCCGCCGGTGGGCGGCGCGTCAGCACCGTGCTCCGGTGGCCGGGTTCGATCTGACGGCGACGCCGCCGAAGTCGGTGTCGCTCCTGTTCGGCCTCGCTGACGCTCCTGTCGCTCGGGAGGTCGTCGCCGCCCATCACGCCGCGGTCGCACGCATGTTGGCCTACCTGGAGGCCAATGTCGCCTTCACGCGCACCGGCGCCGGCGGCGCTGCGCAGATCGAGACCACCGGGCTCCTCGCCACCGCGTTCGACCACTTCGACAACCGCGAGGGCGAACCGAACCTCCACACCCACCTGGTCGTCGCCAACAAGGTCCTCGGCGTCGACGGCCGCTGGCGCTCCCTGGATGCCCGTGCCCTGCACCAGCATGCGGTGACCGCCTCCGGCGTCTACGACGCTGCGCTGCGCTCCGAGCTGACAGAGCGGCTCGGCCTGTCCTGGGCCATCCGGCCCGACACGGCCGAGCACACCGCGCCGGTTTGGGAGATCGCCGGTATCGACCCGTCGTGGATCGCCCACGCGGCCACCCGCCGCGCCCAGATCACCGAGAACCTCGCCCCGCGCCTGGCCGAATTCGCTGCCGCGCATGGCCACCGGCCCGACGCGGGCGCCTACCGTGCCCTCGCACGCGAAGCGAACCTCGCCACCCGCAAACCCAAGGGCGAAGCCCGCCCGCTCAGCGAGCTCCGCGCGGCATGGCGCACGGACTTCACCAACGCCTTCGGCCCGGCCGCGCTCGATGCCATCAACCGGCTCGGCCGCACCCCGGCGCCCCAGCGAAGTAGCTCGGTGGATCTCCACCGCGTCGCCGCCGCCGCGATCGAGCAGGTCAGCGAGAACCGGTCAACGTGGACCCGCGCGAACGTCGAAGCGGCCGTGCTGCGCGCCCTCGCCCACGCCGGGCATCTGACCCACCACGAGCGGGAACGCGCCCTCATCCTCGCCACCGACATGATCCTGGGCGGCGCGATCGCGCTCAACGCCCCCGCGCCTGCCGCGGCCCCGCCCGCCCTGCGCCGCTCTGACGGCGCCTCGGTGTTCACTCCCCACGGCGCGACGCGCTATACCACGAAGGCAGTGCTCGACGCCGAGCAGCGCCTGCTCGACCTCGCCACCACCCCCGACTGCTTCGCCGCGCCCGACCCTGCTCAGGTCGATGCGGCCCTGTGTGCCTTCGAGGCCCGCCACCGCGCCCTCGACGCCGGGCAACGCGACCTCGCGCGCGCCTTCGCGCTCGACACCCGCACGCTCGCTATCGGCATCGGCCCTGCCGGGACCGGCAAGACCACCGCCATGCGGGCCCTCGCTGCCGCCCTCGACGCCACTGGCCGGCGCCTCATCCCGCTGGCGACCTCCGGGGCCGCGGCGAAGATCCTCGGCGCCGACCTCGACCGGCCCGCCGAGAACCTCCACAAGTTCCTCACCGAGCACACCACCGGCCCGCGCGCCGCCGCGCTCGCCACCGGAGCGCCCCTGCCACCCGACGCCGAGCCCTGGCGCATCCGCCCCGGCGACGTCATCGTCGTCGACGAGGCGGGCATGGCAGGCACGACCCGCCTCGATGCCCTCGCCCAGATCGCGGCCCACCACGGCGCGGCCCTCCGGCTCCTGGGCGACCACGCCCAACTGGCGGCCGTCGAAGCTGGCGGCATGCTGCGCCTACTCGCCTCCGAGACCGAGCACGTCGAACTCGATATCCTGCACCGATTCGCCGACCCCGTCGAAGCCGCCGCCACCCTCGGGCTGCGCGACGGCGACCTCGCCGCCCTCGACTTCTACGCCCGGAACGGCCGCCTGCACGCTGGCGACCGCGAAGCGATGATCGACGCTGTCTACAGCGCCTGGAAGTTCGACCGCGACCGCGGCGCCCGGACGCTGATGATCGCCGTGACCAACCGCGACGTCGCCGACCTCGCCGCCCGCGCCCGCAAGGACCTCGTCGCCGAAGGCATCGTCACCGCAGACGGCGTGGAACTGCGCGACGGCAACCTCGCCGGGACCGGCGACCGCATCGTCACCCGCAAACCCGACCGGCGCCTGCGATCCACCACCGGCGACTTCGTGCGCAACGGCGAAACCTGGACCGTCACCGCCCACCGACCGGACGGCGCGCTCGAGGTCCACCGTGAGCACGGCGGCGACCATCTCACTCTCCCCGCCGCCTACGTCGCCGCTCACGTCGAGCCCGCGTATTCGACTACCGCCCACCGCGCCCAGGGTGCTTCAGTCGACACCGCCCACGTCCTGGCCGACGGCATCTTCGACCGCGGCGCGCTCTACTCGATGGCCACCCGCGCCGCCCTCCGCACCGACCTGTACGCCGTCACCCCCACCGAGGCCAGGCCGATGGACCCGGTCGACGCCGCGCGCGCCGTCCTGGCGGCCGCCATCGAACACGACGGCGCCGACCAGTCCGCAACCGAAACCCTCCGCGGCGCCCTCAACCGCGCCCACAGCCTCGCCGAGCTGCTGCCCCAGCTCGGCTACACCGCCGCCCAGCTCCCCAGCGAACAAGGCGCCGAACCAGTCCCGATCCACACCGCCCTCCCCTGGATACGGCTCGCACCCGCCGAACCGACGGCGGCCGACTCACTGATCGGCCAGCACCTCGACGCGCTCCTCGACGCCGTCGACACCCGCGTCCATGCACTCACCGCCACCGCACTCGCTGACCAGCCACCATGGATCCAAGCCCTCCGCCCTGTTCCCACCACGTCTCAAGCGCATGAAGCCTGGCGTGGACTCATCAGTGTCATCGCCGCATGGCGTGACGCCGCCGCCATCACTGAGGACGACCCGTGCGGCCCCTGGGTCCCTCGGAACGACCCTGAACACGCCGGATACCGTGCCGCCCACATCGCTGCCCAGGGGGCCAGACTCATCGCAGCAAAGGAACCCCGCGCCCACGCTGAGGCCGTACAAGCAGCAGCGCCTACCGTCGTGGACCTTGCTTTCCCCGCCGGTGCGGAGTCCGCGCCACCGAGGCGCGGCTGGGCCAGGTCGGCAGCACCCGAACCACCAGCGCACCGTCGCAACCACGGCTTCAGCCGCTGACCCGAGCAAAATGAGACCGAAAACCGAGCTACGACGGACCCTGCGCTTGCGATGACCCGCTGAAATCCCCTCTCCGCCTTTATTAAGGGGCTGCCCTAGGCGAAGGGTGCAAACCGCAGGTGAGTGCGCGAGCGTCTCCTTCAGCCGGATTTGCTGAACGAGACGTTGAAGATGAGACAGATGCGCAAAGACTGCCTTGGGTGCTCGCCGATGCACCGATCGCAGCCTTAGACCACCGCGCTCGCAACGAGGACTGGGCGAACAAGCGTCCAGTGGAGGGCTTGGCGCACCAAAATGTGGCCAGGGAAGGCCGTCGATGGCACCTACGAGGGCCTTATCAACAAGTTGAGCAGGAATCGGCCCTTCGGGTCAGTGGAGGTCCTGCCCGCGGCCCGCACTTTCTTGATCGCGGCACGCAGGTGCAGATCGCGGACAACGCCGGCGAGACCGCCAAGAACCGTCTCAGCACGGTCCATGATGCGAAACGGTTTACCCTCCTCAAGCTCGTGGGTTATGCGCTCGGCGAGGGTGTCGATCCACTGGTGATCAAGTGCCTTCTCCTCTGCCTTCCAACTCGTCTCCCAGGAACCATCAGCGCCGGACGCAGTGTTCTCGGCTGCGGCCCCGGCTTGGTGCTTACGCCACGCTTTCAGTCCGAGCGACGCCGACTCACCGAACAGGGGCAAACCGTCACTGTGCCGCGTCGCAAAGACGAGGTAGTACACGGGCTTTAGATCGGCACGCGGACGAACGCCGATGGTCCAGGTACCAACACCCTCAAATTCACGAAGCCTCTCTGCGTAGCCTGCGACCACGGCCTCTTCAGCCGCCGTCTTCGCCTTCTCAGGAGCGCGCTTCATAGGACCTGGGCACTTGTCGGACCAGACGGCACGCCACCAGTCGCCCCCAAACACCCCGTCCATGCGTTTCAGTGATGCCTCCCTTGACTTGTCAGTCGGGATGTCGCTGGTGAGCTTCCCCGCCAGGCGGCGCAAGTGTGCGGTCAGGTTGATGAGAACCTCTGTGGCCGGAGCCCCAGCGCCCCCTGGGCGCTCGAAGATATGGGCGACTTCGTTAAGCGGGATGATTAGGCCGCAAGGGTCGAGGTACACGAACAGCGGAATGTCCCTGACGGATTCCAAGAGAGTCGGGAGATGCCGCGAAATGTCACCGTTCTCAACAGTGCAGGCGACGCCCTTGCCCTCCGCGGTGACCACCTGTCTCAGCTTCTTCGCCGTCTTACGATCACCCTCCACGAAGTAACACTCCACCCTTCGCGAACCTGCCATCTGTTTGGCCTTGTTCAGCAGCATTGCGGCGGAGCCTTCTTCGCCAGAGTCGTACCGCCCGGCCCCGGCGTACCCGTCGATGAAGGCGACCCGCCGATCCCTCGAGGTACTGCCGGTCTTGCTCGCGAAAGGGGTTGCGTACTGATCGATGATGGCGTGCTTCAGCACCGCCGCAGACTTCTTGGTCCTATGGAAGTTCTCAGATATCAGCTTCCCAGCCACCATCACCTCAGTCTATGTAACTGAAGTCACACACACCTGAGGATCATCGCAATCAGCCGTTCACCGTCATCCGCTGCCAGGGGCAGACGGCGTGGATGCTGGGGTGCCGACCCGGAGGGCTCGGGAACCGCAACGCGCTGCTTCCGATCGAGAAGGCCATGATCCGCCCACACGAGAGCTAGCGTGAGCGCCGCCCGAAACTGGTAGTCCTCGGCGCTGACTCCGCCACGCGCTTGGCCCGATGAGTAGCAACATCTGCGCGCATCTGGCGTCCGCCGCCACGAGACGGCCATACTGAACGCATGACCACCCTCTCGATCAAGACGATCGGCGTCCTCGCTCTCGCCTCCACGAATTACCTCAGCTCGAAGGAAACCCTCCGGCAGCTACTCATGCGCTCGGGCATCGACGCGACTGAGCTTGGCAACGACTTGAGCCTGTCGGCGATCACCCGCCTGGCCCTAACGAACTCCCGCGACCTTGCGCGCTCAGGTGATGACCGACAGCACCGGGCAATGCTCGACTTCATCGTGAAGTTCGTCGAACACCTCGGGCTAAGAGCGCGAGAAGAGCTGCTTCCGGAACTAGAAGCGGCGCTCGTCAGCGATGGGTACCTGCTCAAAACCGAGTCGGACGGGCCGTTTTCCGACCGGGTTCAGTGTCGGCTGTATCCGACCGAGCCATCACCGGTGCCGTTGGTTCCCGAGATGACTGCCCTGGAAGCTGAACTCGCATCGCGCGGGTACATTGTCGCCCTGCACCACTATCAGTCTGCGATCCAGAACCTGGCGGACGGGCAGTGGGAGCCGTCGAACGGCATGCTCCGGTCGACCTTCGAAGAGCTCTGTGTTCGACTGGCAGTGGACCACGTCGGCTACACGGATTCGGGGAAAGCTAGCCAAGCAGGCAACGCCCTCAATGAACTGTGCCTTCCCGAATGGGACCCAGTAACCAAGAAGCGGATCCAACAGCCCCCAAGCAAGCAGGGGAAGCCGCTTCCGGCAGAGGACGGAGGGCGATTGCTGCGCGGCGTCTGGGGAATCTGCAATCCGAACGGAGCTCACCCCGGCCTGTCGGATGCGGAGGAAGCACGTCTGCGCATGCAGCTGGTGACCGGCGTAGCGCGTTTCCTGCTCCGCCACTTTCCGCGTCAGCCGTAGCCAGGTGGGCAGGCCGGGCCCTGACTATCTAGGGTCTCCGGTGTTCGACGACACCATCAATGGGGCCGCACGACGGGTCCCCCAATAGCACCTCCGGCATCAACGATTGTGGACAGTTGGGCCATGGAATCGTCCACGAACAGGTTTGGTCACGTTGGCATTAGCCCTGGTCACGCCATGACTCAGACTCTCGTACATGAGAGCGAATGCCCAGTTCATGAGCTTCGAACAGATCTCTTAATCAGCGGGTTCGGGGTTCGAGTCCCTGGCGGCGCACCACACAAGAGGTCCTGATCACAGGGCCTCTTTTTGGTTTTGCCGGGAGTATGCGAAAGGCCTGCCCGGCGGCCGTCGGCCGCCGGGCGGGCCTTCACTGTTCGTCTAGGCGTAGTCGGCGAACTTCTCCCCGCACTGGACGAGGAGGTCCTCGAGCACCGCGGTGGCCGCGGCTTCATCGATGCTCTCGTAGTCGTACAGCGTCGTGTTCACCTCGACTTCGAGGCTGCCGAAGGCGACGTGGATGTAGATGCTCGTCCAACCGTCGCCAGCCTGCGTGAAGAAGTTGCCGGCGTCGCCGTGCTCGGTGTACTCGGTGAGCTCGTAGCCGTTTTCCTCGTTGTAGTAGTCGGCGTCCCCGTCGATCCAGAACTTCGCGTCCTCGGAGGTCTCGTAGTCCGAGACGCTGAGGTGCACGCTGGTGGCGTCCTCGTTGTAGAACGTGCAGTTGATCGAGGCGAGGCCGTTGTAGCTGGACTCGGAGCGGGAGGTCTCTTCCTCGGCGAGGGCGCCGTACGCATCCTCGAACGAACCGAAGTCGAAGGCGTCGCAGGCGTCGGAGTTCAGCTCGACAGCGCCGGAACCCCCTCCGTCGTCGCCTCCGTTGTCACCACCGTCATTGCCGCCGTCGTCGCCGGTCTCGTTCGTGCCGCCGGTGGGGTCCTCGCCCCCGTCGCCGCTGTTGCTGTCGTTCTGCGTGCCCTGCACCACGAGCAGGATCACGGTCATGATGACGATGAGGACCGTGAGCACCGCCCCGCCGATGAGCCACAGGTTGTTCTGCTGCGGCTGCTGCGGGGGTTGGCCGCCGTACTGCGGCGCGGGGTAGCCCGGCTGCGAGGGGTAGGTCATCTGGTCCGCTCCATGGGGATCGTTCGTCGGTCGCATTCACTCTAACGCCGCTCGTCCAGGCGTGTTCGCCCGGAGTTTGCCAGCGGGGGGAGCCGGGAGCGGCGCCCCGGTGCCTAGACTGGGGACGAATCCGGCGCTTCCAACCTCGATTGGTCCACTATGGCGAATGTCTTCCACGTGCATCTCAACGAGCTCAACGAGCTGCTGGTCGAGATGGCCCGCAGGGTCGGGGACGCGGTCGAGAAGGCCACGGCGGCGCTGCTCGAGTCCGACACGGCCGCGGCCGAGGCCGTGGTGGCGGCGGACGAGCAGGTGAACGCTCTGCAGTTCCGGGTGGACGACCGGATCGTGGAGCTGATGACCCAGTACGACCCGGTCGCGACCGATCTGCGGTTCGTGCTCGGGGCCGTGCGGATCTCGGTGGACCTGGAGCGGATGGGCGACCTGGCGAAGCACGTGGCGAAGTCGGTGCTGCTGCGCGCGCCCGTGCCGGTGATCCCCGATTCGCTGCGGGCGGACTTCGCGGCGATGGGCGCGGCGGCGGTGCACCTCTCCCAGAAGCTCGTGACGGTCCTCGAGGAGCGCGACCACCTCCTGGCGACCCAGATGGGGCTCGACGACGACGAGCTCGACGCGATCCAGCAGCGCATCCACGCGCAGTTGCCGGACCTGGGGTACGGGCCGCAGACGGCGGTCGACGTGGCGCTCCTGGCGCGCTTCTTCGAGCGGTTCGGCGACCACGCCGTCCGCATCTCGCACCAGGTGGTGTACCTCGTGACAGGGGATGTTCACCTGGACCGTTCATAACGGTCAGGTCACAACCGGGGCGAGACCCGGTAAAACCGCCTGTTCAGGGCGGTGTCTCCGAATGCTCCTCCCGCACTGTTGCGAATCGCGCTCAGTCGTTCACCTTGAGTTCAACTCCAAGTCAGCGGGTGAACACCGGGTCTGGCTTTGATGGTTGCGGACAGTGAAGCAGTAGCCCGGCCGACCGCCGGGAGACGGAGTAGAGACCAGCTGTGAACATGAAACTGAACCGCAGAGCCATCATCGGCGGCATCACCGCCGGCACCCTCGCTTTCGGCCTGGCGGCCTGCGGCGGCGGTGGCAACGAAGAAGGCGGGTCGGGCGACCTGGCCAGCGGCGAGATCAACGCCTCGGGCGCGAGCTTCCCGGACGCGTTCTACGCGGCGGCCATCGAGGCCTACGCCGAAGTGAACCCCGACCTCATGGTGAGCTACAACGCGACCGGCTCCGGCACCGGCAAGTCCGAGTTCGGCGAGGGCCTGAACGACTTCGCGGGCACCGACTCCCTGGTCAAGGACGACGACGGCGTCGAGGCCGGCTCCTTCCAGTACATCCCGACCGTGGCCGCGCCCATCACGGTCTCATACAACCTGCCCGGCGTGGACGCCCTGCAGCTCCCCCAGGACGTCCTGGCCGGGATCTTCGGCGGCACCATCACCACTTGGAACGACCAGCTGATCGCGGCCGCCAACCCGGACGCGACCCTGCCGGACACCGCGATCACGCTCGCGGTCCGCTCGGACGGCTCGGGCACCACCACGAACTTCTCGAAGTTCCTCGAGGCCGCGTCCCCCGACGTGTGGACCCTCGGCTCGGGCGACACCATCGAGTGGCCGGGCAACGCCGTCGCCGGTGAGAAGAACACCGGTGTCGCGCAGATCATCCAGAGCACCGAGGGCGCGATCGGCTACGTCGACCTGGCCGACGCCACCGAGTCCGGCCTGGTGACCGCCTCCATCGAGAACGCCGACGGCGCCTTCATCGCCCCGACGCTCGAGGGTGCGACCGCCGCGCTCGACGGGGCCCAGGTCGAAGCCGACCTCTCCTACAACCCGCTGAACGCGGCCGGCGCCGAGGCCTACCCGATCACCGCGCCGACGTACATCCTCATCCGCACCGAGTACGACGACCCGAACGTCGCCGCCGGTGTCAAGGAGTTCGTCAACTACCTGCTCACCGACGGCCAGGACCTGGCCGCCGAGAACAACTTCGCGGCGCTGCCCACCGGCCTGCGCGACCAGGCCGTCGAAGCGCTGAACTCGACGATTGCCGACTAGGAACCCCGGATCCGAACACCCCAACGGCCAGCGCGCCGCTGGGGTTTTCGGCCGTTCCGCTGACGAGACCGGAGAGAGAACCTTGACCGCAACCGCTACCCCCGAAGCCCCCGCCGAGGTCGACCTCGGCGGCGAGGCCCGCTCCCGCCGGGCCGACTGGGGCTTCCGGGCCCTCGTGACGGCGGCCGGGCTGACCGTCCTGGCCGTGCTGGGCCTGATCCTGGTCACGACCTCCCTGCGCGGCTGGCCCGCGTTCGAGGAGGAGGGCCTGCTCGGCTTCATCACGGGCACCCGCTGGGCGCCCAACGACGACGTGTTCGGCACCTTCCCGATGCTGTACGGGACGCTGGTCACCTCGCTCATCGCGATGATCATCGCCGTGCCGGTGTCGATCGGCATCGCGCTGTTCATCACCGAGGTGGCGCACCGCCGCACCCGCAAGTACATCGTGACCGTGATCGACCTGCTCGCCACCGTGCCCTCGGTGGTGTTCGGCCTGGTCGCGGTCCTGGTGGTGGTGCCGGTGATCACGCCGGCGTACCAGGGGGTCGCGAACCTCGTGTCGCCGGTGCCCGGCCTGAACGCGATCTTCGACGACTCCAACACCGGCCGCAACTACATCACCGCGGCGCTGGTGCTGGCGATCATGGCGATCCCGATCATCACCTCGATCGCGCGGGAGGTGTTCGCGACCGTGCCCGAGACCGACAAGCAGGCCGCGTACGCGCTCGGCGCGACGCGCTGGGAGATGGTCAAGGGCGCGATCCTCCCCCACTCCTTCGGGGGCCTGGTGGGTGCGTCGATGCTGGGCCTGGGCCGCGCGATGGGCGAGACCATCGCGGTGGCGCTGGTCATCGGCGGCGCGACGTCCATGTCCGCCAACCTGTTCGAACCCGGCAACACGATGGCGGCGATCATCGCGCAGCAGTGGGGCGAGTCGAGCGGCCTGCACCAGGACGCGCTCATCGCGATCGGCGTGGAGCTGTTCGCCATCACCGTGATCATCAACTTCCTCGCCCGCGTGGTGGTCCGCCGCGCGGAGATCAAGATGAAGGGGGCCCACTCATGACGAGCCTCAACACCGCCCCGGACCTGACGGGGCGCAATCTGTCGAAGCGGCGGGCGTTCGCCAACCGCACGGCGACGCTGCTGATCGGCCTGTGCGTGCTCATCGCGGCGCTGCCGCTGCTGCTGGTCGCGTGGGAGGTCGTCACCCGCGGCGGTTCGGCGCTGAGCCTGGCGTTCTTCACCGAGGAGATCCCGCGGAACTACCGCACCGAGGGCCCGGGCATGGGCCCGGCGATCCTGGGCACGCTCGCGATCACGGGCATGGCGGCGTTGATCGCGATCCCGATCGGCGTGCTCGGCGCGGTGTACCTGAACGAGTACGGGAAGAACAAGCCGCTGGCGCGGTTCATCCGGACCATGGCCGACGTCATGACGGGTGTGCCGTCGATCGTGATGGGCCTGTTCATCTACGTGGCGTACGTGGTGGTGATCGGCGAGAAGGTCGGCTTCGGCGGTTCGCTGGCGCTGGCGTGCCTGATGCTGCCGATCGTGATCCGCTCGGCCGAGGAGATGCTGCGGCTGGTGCCGGACGAGCTGCGGCAGGCGTCGGCGGGGCTGGGCGCGCGGAAGTGGCGCACGACGATGAGCGTGGTGCTGCCGTCGGCGTCGTCGGGGATCACCTCGGGCGCGCTGCTGGCGGTGGCGCGCGCGGCCGGTGAGACCGCGCCGATCATCGTGACCGTGGGTCTCACGTACATCTACAAGCCGGACCTGTTCTACGGCGAGAACACGTCGCTGGCGGCGCAGATCTACCGGAACGCGACGCAGCCGTTCGCGGCGTCGCAGGAGCGGGCCTGGGGCGCGGCGCTGACCTTGATCGCGATCGTCTTCCTGTTCACGATCGTGTCGCGGGTGATCGCGGCGCGGTTCGCGATCGACAGGCGCTAGTCGGAACGGTCTCTACACCGAGAGGGCCGGCCCCGCCGCAATGGCGGGGCCGGCCCTTCGCCGTCGTCCGTCTAGCCGAAGCGGCCGGTGACGTAGTTCTCGGTGCGCTCGTCGGAGGGGGTGGTGAAGATCCGCTGGGTGTCGTCGAACTCGACGAGGACGCCGGTGCGGGTGTCGCTCTGCTCGTTCACCTCGGTGGAGAAGAACGCGGTCTTGTCGGAAACGCGCGCGGCCTGCTGCATGTTGTGGGTGACGATGACGATGGTGAACTGCTTGGCGAGGTCGACCATGAGCTCTTCGATGCGGGCCGTGGCGATCGGGTCGAGCGCTGAGCACGGCTCGTCCATGAGGACCACTTCGGGCGCGAGCGCGATGGTGCGGGCGATGCACAGGCGCTGCTGCTGGCCGCCGGAGAGGGCGAGGGCGCTCTGCTTGAGCTTGTCCTTGACCTCGTCCCAGAGGGCGGCCTTCTTGAGGGAGTCCTCGACGATGGCCTCGCGTTCGGCGCGGGGGACGCCGTGGATGCGGGGGCCGTAGGCGACGTTGTCGAAGATGGACTTGGGGAAGGGGTTGGCCTTCTGGAAGACCATGCCGATGCGGCGGCGGACCTCGACGGGGTCGACGCCGGCGGCGTAGACGTCCTTGCCGTGGTAGGAGACCGTGCCTTCGACGCGGGCGCCGGGGATGAGGTCGTTCATGCGGTTGAGGGAGCGCAGCAGGGTGGACTTGCCGCAGCCTGAGGGGCCGATGAGGGCGGTGATCTCGTTCTTGGCGACGGTGAAGTTCACGTCTTTGACGGCCTTGTAGGCGCCGTAGTAGACGTTGACGCCGCGGATGTCGAAGACGGTGGGGGCGCCGTGGCCGGCCGGTCCGTGCTGGGCGGGCGCGGTGTTCGCACCGATCCGGCGGGGATCGACGGTGCGGCCGAGCGCCGAAAGCGACGGGTCGCTCATGGTTTCTCCTTCTGCGCGAGGCAGGTGTGGAAGCGAAAGCGGGGCTGCCGCGACTGTAGGCGCGGCGGGTGGCCCGGGGTTCGATCCCGGGTGAACCGGGGGTGAATCCGCGGGTCATTCTCGGTCTCGCCCATGCCGGACCGTCCGGGGTTCGTGGGCGGAAACTGGACGCGCCGGCGTTTCGGCGGCGATACTGGCCGGATGATCAGGTTTCTGGTGCGTCTCGTCCTGACCGCGCTGGCGCTGTGGCTGGCCACGGCGATCGTCGGCGGCATCCACTTGTACGGCGACTCGGTGTTGGAGCGGTTCTTCTCGCTCGTGCTGGTGGCCTTGGTGTTCACGTTGGTGAACACGTTCGTGAAGCCGCTCGTCATGGCGGTGGGGTGCGCGCTCTACGTGCTGACGCTAGGCCTGTTCGGGCTGGTGGTGAACGCTTTGATGTTCTGGCTGACCGGCTGGATCTCGGAGAAGCTGTCGCTGGGGTTCTTCGTGGACGGGTTCTGGGCGGCGTTCTGGGGCGCGATCATCGTGTCGCTGGCGATGTGGGTGATGGACCTCTTGTCGCCGCGGACGCGGACCGCCGAAGAGTAAGGGCGCGTTCTGGGCATGACGACGGGGACGGCCTGAGGCCGTCCCCGTTGTCGCTCGCTCAGAAGGGCAGTCCGGTCGACGGTCCTGTGGGGATGTCGCGGACGTTGGCGTCGCGCTTCGCGTTCTTGGACGTGCCCGCGACGTTGAAGGGCATGGGGCCCTGCGGTCCGGGGGCTTTGCCGAGGCGGCGGCGCATGATGTTCAGGTTGTGCAGCCCGGCGAGCGCGTAGGTGCGGATACGCGCGAACTGCTTGGCCTTCTTGGCGGTCTTGAGTCGCTCAACCGCCTTGTAGTGGAGTTTCCGAGCGCGGTCGAGAGCCGCGGCGGCTTCGGTGTCGCCGACGGAGGCCGGAGCGATCTTCAGCTGGGTGCCGAGGAGCTCGGTCCAGGCCTCGGCGTCGGCTTTCGCCCTGGCTTTGCGACGGCGCTTGGTCTCGATGACGGATCGCAGGCCGAGGACGGCTGCGAAGATGAGGACGATCGCGACGATTGCGATGAACGCGATGGCAGAGGTTTCAATGGCGTCTTTCATCGTCACCCCCCGTGACCAGTGCTGATGATGTTGGTACGAATATTATTCCATTCCCGCCCCACATTTGTGAAAGTCCCCCTGGTTCGGGCGTTTCCGGGTGCGCCACACGCAAATGCCGCGGATCGGGCGATCCGCAGGAACGAAAAAGCGACCGAGGGGTACCCCGGGAACGCGGAACGAAATCGCCCCCGTCACTACATATGCAATAGTGCGCATGTTAGCATTCGACTGCGGCGGGGACTCCACCGCCGAGGCCCGGTCCGCCGTGCCCGCACCGGAACGAAGGAGACGCCCTCCATGGGCCACGACCACTCGCACGCAGGAGCCGCCTCGCTCGGCGCACAGCACCGGGCCCGGCTCTGGCTCGCGCTCGGCCTCGCCCTCGCGGTCATGGCCGCCGAAGCGGTCGCCGCCTGGTACACCCACTCGCTGGCCCTGCTCTCCGACGCCGGGCACGTCGCCGGCGACGCCCTCGGCATCGCCATGGCGCTGGCCGCGATCGTCGCGGTCCGCCGCGCGGGCGGCCGGCCCCGCCGGACCTACGGGATGTACCGGCTCGAGGTGCTGGCGGCACTGGCGAACACGGTGCTGCTCTTCGGCGTCGGCGGGTTCGTCATCGTGCAGGCCGTGCGCCGCCTGGGCGAGCAGCCCGAGGTGCAGTCCGGCCCGATGCTCGCCGTCGCCCTCTTCGGCCTCGCCGCGAACGTCGCCTCCCTGCTCCTGCTGCGATCGGCCGCCGCCGAGTCCATCAACGTGCGCGGCGCCTACCTCGAGGTCCTCGGCGACGCGATCGCCTCCATCGGCGTCATCGCCGCCGCCACCGTCATCGCCCTCACCGGCTGGTTCGCGATCGACAGCATCGTCGCCGTGGGCGTCGGCCTGTTCATCCTGCCGCGCGCCTACCGGCTCGGCCGCGACGCGCTGCGCATCCTCCTCCAGCACGCGCCCGCCGGCGTCGACCCCGAAGCGGTCGAACACGCGCTGGGCGCACTCGATGGGGTGAAAGAAGTACACGATCTCCATCTGTGGACGTTGACCTCGGGCATGGAGGTCGCGACGGTCCACCTCGCGCTCGATTCGGGCGCCGACCCCGGAATCGTCCTCGGCGACGCGCAGCGGACGCTGGCAGAACAATTCGACATCGCTCACGCGACGGTCCAAATCGAGCCCGGCAGCGCGGAGGCCGCCTGCGGCACACCGCATTGGTGAAGCGCGGCAGTCGTTCTGTCCGGAACCTGATATTGACGGATAGTCGACGTTCGCCTTGTCACGCAATGGTTAAGCTCTACACCGTCCTGGGGACTCGAAGGCTCCTTGGAAGGAGGAGATCCATGTTGACCCACGCATGGAGGAAGAGCAGCAGGTCAGGCCCGAACGGGGCCTGCGTCGAAGCCAGGCTCGCGGAAGCGGCCGTGGAGATCAGGGACACCAAGCTGACGGTGAGCCCGATCCTGCGCGCCAGCCGAGCCGACTGGCGTTCGCTGCTGCGGGCATCCGGCAGGTAGGCAAGAGCAAGAGGACGGGCGAGGGGGCGGACATGGAAACCCATGTCCGCCCCCTTGCATGTGCGCTTACAGCGACTTCAGGTTCTCGGCCTGCCGCTCGATGAACTCGAGGCTCCTGCCGGGGTCGAGCGCGGCGGAGCGGAGGTAGCCGAAGATCTCGTGGAAGGGCTGCACGTCGGCGCCCTCCTCGTAGACATCGCCGTTGTGGCCCTCGATGTAGACGACGTCGGGGTGGCGGTAGCCCGGGTCGACCTCGCCCTCGAGCGGGCCGAAGCCGAGGATCGTGAAGGACGACAGCATGCCGGGGTAGGCGCCGCCCTCGAACGGCAGCACCTGGAGGTGCACGTTCGGGAGCGAGCCGAGCTCGAGCAGGTTCTGCAGCTGGTCGATCATGACCTTCGGGCCGCCGAGGACGCGGCGGATCGCGGCCTCGTCGATGACGTTCCATATCTTCAGGTCGCCGCGCAGCCGCTGCTGGCGCTCCATGCGCAGCTCGATCCGCTCGTCCATGAACCGCAGCGACTGCTCCGGGACCATCCCGAAGGTGGCCTTGGCGTACTCGCGGGTCTGCAAGAGCCCGTTGATGATCAGGCCGTCGTACACGTTGAGGCTCGAGGCGTCCTGCTCCAGGCCGATGTAGGTCGCGTACGGCGGGGAGATGGTGTCGGAGTACCGGGCCCACCAGCCGCGCTTGCGGCCGTCGCGGGCCAGGCGCACGAGCTCGTCGACGAGGTCGGAGTCCTCGACGCCGTAGACCTCGACCAGGGCCTGGACGTCGCGGGGCTTGATGCCGACCCGGCCGAGTTCCATCCGGTAGATCGTGGAGCTGGTGACCTCGAGGGCCGCGGCGGCGTCGTTGGCGTCCTTTCCGGACTTCTCGCGCAGGTCCCGGAGGATCTTCCCGGCGCGGCGGCGGCGGACGGTGGGGCTGCCGGTCGAAGGCATCGCCTTGCCTCCCAACTTCTTCGGCAGATCGCTCTCAGCGTTGTCGTTCGATGTTCCCATTTGACACCCTGATCTCTCCGGATTCGGTGAGGACGCACCGGGACGGGGAGGACTTCTGGGCCGCACACCCGGTAACGTCAGCTGTTCTCAAGTGCGGCCGGACGGGGTCGCCGGACGGGGTCGTCCAGGTCTCGCCTGCTCGGCCGCGGGGCGGGAGGAATCGCCACCCGATCCGGTTATACCTCTTGCATCCAAATTCTGCATGTGCAATTCTACTGTACGGAGGGGCTATCCGCCTCCCCTCGACTGTACCGATTCGACACCGCGACTCGGCATCGACCAGGTCATACCGGACCTCGAGGCCCGAATACCAAGGGCCACAATCGATCTCAGTTCAGCGAAAGACCGGAAAGGCAGCCCGCGTTGCGAAGTCCGTACACACTCGACAACCCCCCGCCGGATGAGCCGCCCAGCGACGTGCTGGTGCCGAGCCTCTGGCGGGTCCAGGCCCGCTGGTGGAAGCGGCACACGCCCGCGTTCGACCAGCGCGGCGCGAAGCACCCCGTGTGCGGCCACTGCAGCCAGTCCTGGCCCTGCCACTCGTGGGCCTGCTGGGACGGCCAGCTCGGCCAGGCCGTCGGCGGCCAGGCCGCCCCCCTCGCACTCCCCGAACCCGCGACCCCGGTTCGCGCCCTCGGCGACGTCGTCGCCGCCGCGAAGTCGTAGCGCTCGGCGCCGCGGGCGGACGCGGCGCCGAAAAACCCCCGATCGGGCCGAAGTTCGCCCGACCCAGCGCGTAGCCTCAGCCGCCGCCGTTCGTTAGTCCCTCAGAACCGGGTCCGACACCGGACCGATTGATGGCTCGCAAGCATCGCCTTAGCTGCGAAAGCACGGCCCGCGAGCTTCGCCGAGGAGGGGAAAGCCGCCGGAATGCTGAGCACTCGCAACCTCAAGGCAGGCGTGGTTCTGGACGGGCGGTACCGGCTCGAGCGGCGCATCGGCGGCGGCGGCATGGGCGACGTCTGGGAGGGCGTCGACACGATCCTCTGGCGCACCGTCGCCATCAAAGTCCTCCTCGCCGACCTCGTCGACGACCGGGGCTTCCGCGAGCGCTTCCGCCGCGAGGCCCGCGCCATCGCCGTCATGCAGGGCCCCGGCGTGGTCGAGGTGTACGACTACGGCGAGATCGAGGACGAGGACGCGCAGCTCGCGTACCTGATCATGGAGTACGTCGACGGCAAGCCGCTCTCGCGCCTGCTCGGCCTGTGGGGCAAGCTCAGTCCGGCCGATTCGATGCGCGTGGTCGGCGGCGTGGCCGAGGCGCTGCACGTGGCCCACACCGCCGGGATCGTGCACCGGGACATCAAGCCGGGCAACATCCTCGTGCGCGCGGACGGCTCGGTGGTTTTGGTGGACTTCGGGATCGCGCGCGTGAGCCACAACCTGACGCTCACCACCACCGGGGTCGTGCTCGGCACGGTCACCTACATGTCGCCGGAGCAGGCCGCGGGCGAGAACCTCACGCCCGCTTCGGATCTGTACTCGCTCGGCGTCGTGGCCCACCAGTGCCTGGCCGGTTCGCCGCCGTTCAAGGCCGACACCCCGCTCGGGGTGCTCTCGGCCCACCTGCGCAACGCGCCGCCGCCGCTGCCGACCGACGTGCCCTACGAGGTCGCCGAGATCGTGCGCCGCTCGCTCCAGAAGGAGCCGTCGGCGCGCTGGACGGACGCCGCGGAGCTGGCCGAGGCCTGCCGCGAGACGCGCGCGGCGCTGCTCGGCAACCGGGCTCCGGCCCTGGCGCGCACCAGGGTGCAGCCGGCGCGGGCGGCCGCGACCGGGCTGGGCACGGTGGGCCCGCCGTCCGGCGCGCATCGGCGTCCGGTGCAGGAGGGCGACACCGGGGTCGGGCAGTACCCGTCGTACCAGACCGGACCGCAGCCGGTCGCGCGCGCGGTGCCGCAGGAGCCGCATCCTTCGGCGCCGCCGCGCCTCGACGACCAGACGCTGCCGCCGCTGACCGGTTCCCACACGGGGGCGCACGCGGCGGCCCCGCCGACCGGCCCGACCGGGCCGGTGCCTCCCGTTGCGGCGCCGAAGGATCGGCCGAGGCGGCGCGGGCTGTGGCTCTCGCTCACCGCGACGGTCGCCGCGGTGGCGGCGCTGAGCGCGATCGCGCTGAGCCTGCCGTGGGACGACGACGAAAAGCAGGGGACGCTGCCCACCGGCGAGACCGGTGCCGACGGCGCCGAAGTGCAAGGGCAGGACGGCGACGGCGGCGTCTGGGGCGACGGCGACGATGACGGCGGCGAGGCGACCTCGGACGATCCGAGCGAGACCGCTTCGGCCACTGGGGAATCCGCACCGGCGGCCGGCCCCGCGACGATAGGGCCGTCGTTGACGCCGAGCGGATCGCCGAGCGCCACGGAGAGCGAGTCGCCGACGCCGCCCGCGAAGTCGTCGGTGCCGAACGTGGTCACGCAGTCGGAGGCCGACGCCCGTTCGCGCATCGAGGAGGCGGGCCTGACGCCCGCCGTCGACTACGAGGGCGAGGGCGAGACCCGTTGCGGCGTGGTGCGCCAGTCCCCCAGCGCCGGAAGCGAAGTCGACCCGGGCTCGACGGTGCAGGTGACGGTGAAGCGAGCGGTGGACGCCGAAGGGTGCAAGCCGGAGTCGGACGAGACGGCCGCCCCCGGCGAGGAGCAGTAGCGCGAGCGCGGTCGCGTCGACCACACTTCAGCTGCGCTTCAGGTTCCCCGGCCTAGTTTGGAAACCGGGGGTCCTTCCCTGGCCGCGGATCGCGTCTTCGGGGTGCCCGCCGGATCGCCGCAGCCGCCGGCGACGCCGTTGCACCTGTGCCCCGCGTCTCAACGACCGGTCACCGGTCCCCGTGGGCGGGGAGGCGGTCGAGGGCAGCCGCCGGTCTGCGCGACCGCGCGAGTCGCCTCCACGGCCAACCCGTTGCCAGGGCGCCGATCGCAACGGAAGCGGCACCAGCGCTGAGCGGCGCCGATCTCGCCTGCGACCGGGTTCACAGCATCGGCCTGTCACGGATCGGGCCGCCGTTCCCTCTCGGAGTCGACACCGTTCGACCCGAGAGGAACCTCCCATGATCATCGTCATCGGCGCCACCGGCCCGGTCGGCCGCTCCGCCATCAGCATCCTCCGCGAGTCCGGGCACGACGTCGCCGCCGTCACCCGCGACCCCGCCGCCGCCCGCCTCCCCGAGGGCGTGCGCGTCGTGCACGCCGATCCTTCGCGACCGGGCGCGCTCGACGCGCACTGGGCGGGCGTCGACGGCGTCCTGCTCAGCCCCCGCGCCTCCGGGCCCGAGGCCGCGAACCTGCTGAAGACCGCCGCGGCCCATGGTGTGCGGCGGGTCGCGGTGATCTCCTCGGCCACCGTCGTGCACCCGGCGGGCGAGCTGCGGTTCGCCGAGGGCTTCAAGGCCGCCGAGCGCGCGGCCGAGGACTCCGGCCTGGCGTGGACGCACCTGCGCTGCGCCGACTTCGCCTCCAACACCCTCGCCTGGGCCGCGCAGATTCCGTCCGGCGCGGTGCGCGGCGCGTACGCGAACGCCGCCTCCTCCACCGTGCACGAACGCGACATCGCGGCCGTGGCCGTGAAGGCCCTCACCGAGGACGGCCACGAAGGCCGCGCCTATGTGATCACCGGTCCCGAATCGCTGACGCAGTCGCGGAAGGCGGCGCTCATCGGCGAGGCGATCGGCCGCGAGATCGGGTTCGTCGAGCTCGCGCCCGAGCAGGTGCGGGCCGCGATGCTCGCCCAGGGCCTGCCCGAGGAGATCCCGGCCCGGCTGCTCGGCTCGCTCGCCGACTTCGCCCGCGAGGCCGGGCCGCAGACCGACACCGTGGCGCGCCTGCTCGGACGCCCCGCGCTGACGTTCGGGCAGTGGGCGGCCGAACACGCGAGCGCATTCGAGCGGTAGCGCGCGACGACGACAGCGCCCGGCGACCATTCGGTCGCCGGGCGCTGCTCGCTTCAATTGCGGCGCAAGGCCTTTACTGGCCCGCCGCCTCCCGCGCCGCCTCGAGTTCGTCGAGCGCGGCGAGCAGGGCGTCCAGGGCCGCGCCCTCCTGCTCGTTCGAGCCGGAGGCCTGCGCCTCCTCGTAAGCCGCCTGCGCCTCGAGGACCTTCGTGATCGCCGCCTCGACTTCCGGCGGGTCGGCCGGGGCCTCGGTCGTGGGCGTCTCGCTCGGCGTCTCCGAAGGCGTCTCGCTCGGCGTCTCGCCGTCGGTCTCGCCCTCGTTCTGCTCGGCCTCGCTCGGCGCGCCCGAGACGTACTTGTCGACCACCATCGCCACGGCCTCCTCGAACGTCGGCGCGAAGCCGACGTAGCCGCCGTAGCTGATCGCGACGTTCGTGAGGCGCGGCAGGTCCTCGCCCTGGCCGCCCGCCTGCCGCCGCAGGTACATCGGCTCGAGGTAGAGGATGCCGTCGCCGACCGGCAGCGCGAGCAGGTTGCCCCACTCGACCGTCGTGCCCGCCTGCGTGGCGTCGCGGAGCGTCGTCACCACCTCCGATGTGGACGTGATGATCTGGTGGATCTGCCGCACCGACTGGTCGTCGCCGCCGACCACGTCGTAGAGCTGCAGCTGCGGGTCGCCGTTCTCGTCGTAGTAGCCCGACATGAGGCTCGCCAGCGCGTTCTCCCGGTTCCTCGGCGTGAAGGTCGAGGTGAGCTGGAAGTACGGCTGGGTCTGCTCCGGGTAGGTCGCGTACACGTAGTAGGCGGGCTGGGTGACCGGCGAGTTCTGCGAGGGGTCCTCGGGGGTCGCCCAGGCCTCGCTGCCCTCGATGAAGGTGCGGGCCTCGTCGACGTGGAAGCGCTGGAGCAGGTCGCGCTGGATCTTGAACAGGTCCTGCGGGTAGCGGAAGTGCGCTTCGAGGGCCTCGGGGGTCTCCTCCTTGGGGGTGATGAGGTCGCCGCCGTAGATCGCGTTCCAGGCCTTGAGGATCGGGTCCTCGTCGTCGAACTCGTAGAGCTTGACGGAGCCGTCGTAGGCGTTCACGACCGCCTTGACCGAGGAGCGGATGTAGTTGATCTCCTCGTTGGGCTGGTTGGCGACGCCCTGGCCGGAGTAGGTGTCGTTCGTCGCGTCGGCGAGGTTGACCCGGTCGGAGTAGGGGAAGTCGTTGGTCGTGGTGTAGCCGTCGACGATCCAGACGATCTCGCCGTCGACGACGGCCGGGTACGGGTCGGCCTCGACGGTGAGGAACGGGGCGACCTTCTGGACGCGTTCGCGCACGTTGCGGTTGTAGAGCAGCTGCGACTCGTCGTTGATCTGGTCGGAGAGCAGGAAGCGGGGCTCCTGGAACTCCCACGCGTAGAGGAGGCGCCGGCCGACGGAGCCGATGTCGATGCCGCCGTCGCCTTCGTAGGTGGTGTAGCGGTCGGCGCCGATCTCCTCGGCGTCCTCTTCGGTGGAGTCCTCGTCGCTGACGGCGACGTCGATCGGGCGGTCGTACTCGCGGGGGGTGTCGCCTTCGGGGACGCCGACGATCGCGTACTCGTTGTTCAAGAGCCCGTAGTAGATCTGGGGCTTCTCGACGTTGATGATGTCGTTGCCGATCCGGCAGTTGCCGGGGTCGTCGGAGAGGACGCCGGAGGTGAAGCAGGGGGCGCCGCTGTCGCTCTCGGTGGTCGAGGCGGAGACGAAGCCCCAGCCGTGCGTGTAGACGGTGTGGGCGACGGTCCAGTCCTGCTGCTCGTCGGTGAGCTGGCTCGGGTTGAGCTCGCGGAGGCCGACGACGAAGTCCTGGGTGACCTCTTTGCCGTTCGCGTCGGTGTAGGTGTAGCGGTCGATGTCGAGCTTCTCGTTGAAGTCGTAGAAGCTGCGCGGCTGCTGCGCCTGGGTGAACGCGTCGGAGACGACGAACGGGTCGATGAGGCGCACGAACGGGACCGTGGACTGGTCGGCGGCCATGGTCTCGGCGTTGGGCTGGGAGGCGACCGGGTACGTGGTGGTCTCGAGGTCCTCCATGCCGTAGGCGTAGCGGGTGCCGTCGATGGTGTGCTGGGCGTAGGGGCCTTCGCGCTGGGGGCGGTTGGGCTCGACCTGGAAGTTGCGGACGACGGCGGGGTAGATGCCGCCGGCGGCGATCGCGGTGACCACGACGAGGCCGAGGGCCGCGGCGGGGAGGGCGAGCGAGCGGGTGAAGCCCCAGGAGAAGACGAGGATGACGAGGGCGGCGATGACGGAGACCCAGATGAGCGCGTTCTTGGCGTTCATGAGGGCGGTCATCTCGGTGTAGCCGCCGCCGACGATGCCGGTGACCTGGTTGTCCTGGGTGGTGAAGTCGAAGCGGTCGAAGTAGTAGGCGACGGCTTTGAGCCCCAGGAAGAGCGCGACGAGCACTGAGAGGTGGATGCGGGCGACGTTGGTCATGCGGTCGCCCTGGCCGGAGAAGCGGAGCGCCCCGTAGAGGTAGTAGGCGCTGAGGGAGGCGAGGATGCCGACGACGACGGCGGCGAAGCCGAAGCCGATGAGGAACTGCCAGAAGGGGAGCCGGAAGACGTAGAAGCCGGCGTCCATGTGCAGGACCGGGTCGGCGTGGTCGAAGGTGCCGCTCTGGCGGAACAGCAGCCAGGTCTCCCAGCGGCTCTGGGCGGACATGCCGGCGAAGATGCCGACGATGACGGCGACGCCGCCGATCCACCAGCCGGCGCGCGGCGAGATGAGTTCGCGGTAGCGCTCGAGGCCTTCCTGCTCGCTCGTGGCGGGCCACGTGTCGGGCCGGAAGCGGAAGGCGAGGTAGAGGTTGAGGCCGGTCCAGGCGGCCATCGCGAGGGTGAAGACCCCGAAGAGCCCCAGGCGGGTCCACATCATGGTCGCGAACACCGAGGTGAAGCCGACCGAGTCGTACCAGAGGTAGTCGGTGCGCAGGCCGACGAGCCAGCCGAGGACCGACAGCAGGACTATCGCGCCCACCAGGAGTATCAGGACGTAGCGTCCTCGTCGGCTCATCCGTGGGGGGGTGGGCGTCCGGTTCGCCACTGCAGCAACTCCTTCACGTCGTGCGGTGCCGGCTCGGCGGTGCGTGCGAGCCGTCGGTCAACAGGGTTCAGCAGGTCGTGACTTCCCCGCCTGCGGCCAGGGACTCGAGCGCCGCGACCGCGTCTGCGAGCGTCTCGACTCTGACAATAGTCATGTTGTCGGGCGCGACGGTGACGGCGTCCGAACAGTTCGAAGCCGGGGCGAGGAAGACCTCGATGCCCAGATCCGCCGAAGCGGCGATCTTCTGCTGGATGCCGCCGATACCGCCGACGTTCCCTTCGGAGTCGATCTCGCCGGTGCCGGCGATGACCTCCCCGTCGGTGAGGTCGCCCTCGGTGACCCGGTCGACGATGCCGAGCGCGAAGATCAGGCCGGCGGAGGGGCCGCCGATGTCGAGCGCTTCGGTGTCGATCTGGATGTTGTAGGGATCGTCGTGGGTGGACTGGAGTTCGGCGTCGCCGAGGGTCACTCCGGGGACTTCGACGGCCGCGCCGGCGCGGGTGACGGTGACCGTGGTTTCGCTCTCGGCGTAATCGGCGAGGTCCTCGAGGGAGGTGACGGCGGTCCCGTCGACCGCGGTGACGACGTCGCCGGTGAGGAGGCCGCCCGAGTCGGCGACGACCGAGATGGTGGCGGGTTCGCCGAGGTAGCCGAGGGCGGCCTGCTCGGCGTTGGACTGCGACTCGGCCCAGTCGGCCTCCTGCTCTTCGGCGATCTCCTCCTCGGATTCGCCTGGCGGGTAGACGAGGTCGCGCGGCACGATGGCGTACTCATTGGACAGCCAGTAGCGCATGGCCTGCACCAGGGTCACCGACTGCTTGACGCGCACGGTGGTCAGGCGCAGCTCGCCTTCCGAGGGGTATTCGGTGTCGGCGGTGATGATCGGGTGCTCGACCCCTTCGACCTCCTCGGCGCCGAGGACGTCCTCGGTGGGGCCGGGGCTGAACACCACGTAGGCGACGTCCATCGAAAGCGCCTGCCAGGTCAGCAGCGCCACCAGGACCGCACCCAACAGGACGGTGATTCCTCGCCTTCGCATGCGCGGAAGCCTACATCCCTTCCGCCGAAGCGGTGTTCGGCCCGCAGCGAACAGCGCGCTTCCAGTTCGGCGGGCCGTGGCCCGCGACCCCTACTCTGACGTACGGTTGGCCCATGGGCTCCGACATTCCTTTCGGCTTCGGCAACCTGGGCGGCGACCTGCCCGACCCGAACGACCCGCGGGTGCAGCAGATGATGCAGCAGCTGCAGCAGATGATGGCGCAGTCGCTGTCGTCCGGTCCGGTCAACTGGCAGCTGGCCAAGCAGCTCGCCGAGTCCGAACTGAAGAGCGAGAACGTGGTCGGCCCCGCCGAGCAGGCGCAGGTCGCCGAGGCCGTGCGCCTCGCCGACCTCTGGCTCGACTCGGCCGTGAACTGGCCCTCGGGCGTCACCGCCACCGACGCGTGGACCCGCAAGCAGTGGATCACCCGCACCGAGGACTCCTGGAAGCAGCTCGCCGAGCCGCTGGCCGCCCAGATGGGCGAGGCGATGCAGACGCTCGTCCCCGAGGAGATGGCCGGGATGCTCGGCCCGATGGCCGACGTCATGAAGGGCGTCGGCTCGGCCCTGTTCGGAGCGCAGATGGGGCAGGCGCTCGCGAAGCTCGCCGGCGAGGTGCTCTCCTCCTCCGAGGTCGGGCTGCCGCTGGGCAAGACCGGCGTGGCCGCGCTGCTGCCGGGCAACATCGCCGAGTACGCCGAGGGCCTGGAGCTGCCGGTCGAGGAGGTGCGGCTGTACGTGGCGCTGCGCGAGGCCGCGACGCACCGGCTGTTCACGCACGCGCCGTGGCTGCGCTCGCACCTGCTGGGCGCGCTGGAGGCGTACGCGCGGGAGATCCGCATCGACGAGTCCGCGATCGAGGAGGCCATGTCGGGCATGGACCCGATGGACCCCGAGGCCGCGGCGACCCTGGACCTGAGCGAGGTCTTCAAGACCGAGGACACCGAGCAGCAGAAGGCGGCCCTGTCGCGGCTCGGCACGACGCTGGCGCTGATCGCCGGCTGGGTGAACACGGTCGTGGCCGACGCGGTGGGCGAGCGGCTGCCCACGATCGACCGGCTCATGGAGGCCGCGCGGCGCCGCCGGGCGACCGGCGGTCCCGCCGAGCAGACCTTCGAGGCCCTGGTGGGGCTCGACCTCGACCCGGCGAAGGTGCGGGCGGCGACGCGGCTGTGGCAGTCGCTCACCGAGGCGCGGGGCGTCGAGGGGCGCGAGGCGGTCTGGGCCCACCCGGACCTCATGCCGAGCGCGGGCGACCTGGAGCACCCCGAGGGCTTCGCGTCCGTCTCCGAGGCGCTCGAAGACCTCGACATGTCGATGTTCGACCAGCTCGCGGTCAACGACCCGAAGGACGATGACGACGAGGAGCCCGGGGACAAGTAGCGCCCCGAGACGCATCGACCGTTACGCGCGCTCGCTGGCCTCGGCGTCGGCGATGCCCTCGAGGTAGCCGCGGGCCCGCTCGGCCTTGGCGTAGCGCCCGACCATGTCCCAGAACGGGCGCGAGTGGTCGGGGTGGACCAGGTGCGCGAGTTCGTGGAGCAGGACGTAGTCGATCACCCATGAGGGCATCATCGTGATCCGGCGGGAGATCCGGATCGTGCCGTCCGAGGGGGTGCACGAGCCCCACCGGCGCTGCTGGTTGTCGACCCAGCGGACGCTCCTGGGGGTGGCGCACTCGGGGTGCTCAGGGTAGTACCGGCGGGCGAGCCTGACGGCCCGGTCTCGCAGGGCCGCGTCGGACGCGCGGCCGTCGCGGGCCTCGCGTTTCCGCAGCCTCGCGAGCATGTGGTCGATCCACTCCTGCTCCTCGGTCTCCGAGAAGGCGTCAGGGATCATGACGACCACGCGGCCTCGTTCTTCATAGGCCGCTACGGTTGCCCGGCGTCGGGGAGAGCGCCGCACTTCAACGGGGGGATGCACTTTGCGCGCCATGAACGCACACTAAACCCGGGGGGTGACAATCGCATAACGCGGATGTCGCGATTGCGGTGAGAGCAATGAAATGCCAAGAAAATCCCCTCGCCGATTTCCCGCAGAATGGGATCGAGCGAGGGGCTGGGGCCGTCCGGCCCCGAGGTCACGATTCCTTGCCGAGAATCCGGTTCATCTTGGTGCCGCAGACCGGGCAGGTGCCCTTGGCCATCCGGCGGCCCGAGTCGGAGACGACCACGGTGCCCTCGAAGTCGCGCTTCTCGCGGCACTTGACGCAGTAGCCGGTGTAGGTCTTCGTCGCTTGAGCCACTGGATTCCCCCTGTTGTGCGCGAGCCTGTCGTGCAGGCCCTGTTGCGACGGTCACGCTGTGCGACCGTCCGGCCTCAGAATGCCACAGATTTCACGCCTGTAAGCCCCGCCGCGCCGCTTCACTCGAGTGGGTGACCCTCAGGCGCGAGACAGGCGTGACGCCGCGGTCGTTTCAGGGGCGCCGGGCAGGCGGGCGGCAGGCGCGTGACCTGCCGTGCCCGTGGCGTCGCCAAGCGGCGCTTCGCCGTGAGAGCATTGGGAACGTGAGCGACAGGCATGGACCCGCCCATTCGGGTGACGACCTCCCGCGCCGGGCGTTCTCCCGGGGCATGAAACTCGCCTCCCTGCCGCTGGGGCTGGCGGGCCGGGCGACCGTGGGGCTGGGCAAACGGGTGACCGGACTGGCCGACGAGATCCTCAGCGAGCAGGCGCAGCGGCGCACCGCCGAGCACGTCTTCAGCGTGCTCGGTCAGCTCAAGGGCGGGGCGATGAAGCTCGGCCAGGCCCTGTCGATCTTCGAGGCGGCCCTGCCCGAGCATCTGGCCGCGCCGTACCGCCAGGCGCTGACGAAGCTCCAGAACGCCGCTCCCCCGCTGCCGGTGGCGAGCGTTCACGGGGTCCTCGAGCGGCAGATGGGCGCCGACTGGCGCGAGCGCTTCGCCGAGTTCGACGACGCCCCCGCCGCGGCCGCGAGCATCGGGCAGGTGCACCGCGCGGTGTGGAAGGACGGGCGGCCGGTCGCCGTCAAGATCCAGTACCCCGGCGCGGGCGACGCGCTCCGCGCCGACCTGCGGCACCTCTCGCGCATGGCCCCCATGTTCAAAGTGCTGCAACCGAACTTCGACGTCAAGAAGATCACCGTGGAGCTGCGGGAGCGGCTGCTCGAAGAGCTCGACTACGAGCTGGAGGCCGCGACGCAGCGGCAGTTCGCCGCGGCCTTCCGGGGCGACCCGCTCATCGTGGTGCCCGAGGTGGTGCACGCCAGCGGCGAAGTGCTGGTGACCGAGTGGATCCCGGGGCGGCCGCTCGCCGAGATCATCGCCGAGGGCACGCAGGAGGAGCGGGACGCGGCCGGGCTGCGCCTCGCCACGCTGCACTTCTCGGCCCCCGAGCGCGCCGGCCTCCTGCACGCCGACCCGCACCCGGGCAACTTCGCCATCGGCGAGGACGGCCGGCTCGTGGTCTACGACTTCGGCGCGGCCGCGCGCCTGCCCGGCGGCATGCCCGTCCAGGTGGGCCGGCTGACGCGGCTGACCCTCGACGGCAAGGCCGACGACGTGGTCGCGGGCCTGCGCGGCGAGGGCTTCGTGCCGCCGGGGCTGCAGATCGACGCGAAGTCGATGCTCGAGTTCCTCCAGCCGATGCTCGAGCCGATCGCGGGCGACGAGTTCCAGTTCACGCGCGAATGGCTGCGCAAGGAGAGCACCCGCCTCACCGGCCACGGCTCCGAAGCGGCGAAGCTGAACAAGCAGATGAGCTTCCCGCCCTCGTACCTGCTGATCCACCGTGTCACCATGGGCTCCATCGGCGTCCTCTGCCAACTCGGCGCCACCGCGAGATGGCGCTCCATCCTCGAAGCGTGGCTCCCCGGCTTCGCCGACCCCGAAGGCACCGACCCCAACCGCTGAGCAGCCCTCGCATCCCGGCGCCTGTCACACCCCCGCGAGACCATTGATCCGGGGGCGTCGGCGCCCCGCCACGCCCGACCTCGGGGAACGGTCCCGCCCTCCCGATGTCGCACCCTCGCGAGATCATCGATCCGGGGGAGTCGGCGAATGTCCGAAATGCGCAGACACGCCAAGACCCTCCCGGAAACACCCGAGCGCCGCCTCTTGCGCACCACCCGGGCACAACAAAAGGGGCCCATCCCCTCTCAGGGATGGACCCCTTCAGCCAACGCGGTTAGTGCGTCGTCAAAGTCGGCCCCGGCGGCGGTGACGCCCCGTGTATCCGGCTTCCTTCCACAGGCTCCGCATCCGCAGCCGTCCGATACCGCCGAGCAGCGGGTTCGTCAGCTCCATCGGGCGGATCGCCTCGGCCTCCCCGATGAACGAGGGTCCGAGATCCTTAACGCCGACATCCTTCTTGAGATGGCGGCTCAGCTGGTCGACCGTCATGACACCGTCACCCCCGCGAGCGCGAGTTCCCGGGTCCGCTCGGCCAGTTCCTCCTGGGCGGCCCGCTCGATCAGCGCGGCGTCCTTGCGGGGCCGGCCGCGGGGCCGCTTGCGGGCCACGACGTTCCCCTTCTCGAAGATCTCGCCGCCCCACACGCCCCAGGGCTCGTGGCGCTCGAGCGCCCCGGCCAGGCAGGCCAGGCGCACCGGGCAGTCGGCGCACAGGGACTTGGCGAACTCCAGTTCGGTGGGCTGCTCCGAGAACCACAGGTCGGCGTCGTACTCCCGGCAGGCCAGGTCGCCGCCGGTCTCGCGGGCCTGGTCTCGAAGCTCGGGCCCGATGAGGGTGTCGGTCATGAGCTCGGTCTCCTCTCTCATCTCGATGGTCTTCTCGACGTTCGGTCGCATCAGTGCTGCTTGAGGACGCAATTGCTTCGCAATCTGTCTCGTCTGTCTTCTACTGGTGGGCCGCGACCTGGCGATGAGCCATACAAAAAGGCCGCGATCCCTGGTGCGGGATTCGCGGCCTCGAGAGTTCCGAGCGGGCTTAGTCGATAAGCCCTTTCGATGTTCTCGAGGCGGTCTCCCGCGGGTGGCGCCGTGACGCTTCTCGGAGCCGGTAACCGGCTGCCAACCGAGGCCTGCGAAGTCGCGGCCACGTCCGATGACGACATTGGTGCCCATATCGGTGTTGTCGATGGTCTTCACGGTGCTCAGCGTCGTGATCTGGACGGCGCCGGGCAGAGTGGTGCCACGGACCGGAGCGGGGACGGGCGCGATGTGCCGATAGACGGCGGCTGCCACGAACGACACGCCGAGCGGCGTCGTGCTCTGGGTCTCGTCAAGCAGCTTCATCTGTCCCCTCCCTTCGGGTTCCGTGGTCAACATTGGTCTTCATCTCCTCTTGCCGGATGCTGAGGCACACACCTCACCCCGGCTTGAGCAACGCTACGCCGCTCTCCCTTGGGAGCGCAACGTCTTTTTCTGCGAGTCTCGCGAGAAAGTTTTTGCCGCCAGATTTACCGGTCAAGTACCGGTCACTCCTCGCTCGTGCACATCGCGATGGCCTCCGTCACTTCTCCGCCGTTGACCAGGTGCAACACCGCCGGACCGTACTTGTCCAACTTGGACTTGCCGATGCCGTGGAGGGACGCGAGCTCGCTGTCGGATCCCGGACAACGCTCGGCAATAGCGATCAAGGTCACATCCGTGAAGACGGTGAAGGCCGGCTTGCCGTCCTGTTTGGCGACACTGACCCGCCACTCGCGCAGCCGCTCGAACAGCGCCTCGTCCATAGTGGCGGGACAATCCTCGCAATGTCCCAGCTTGCGGTCCCGGGCGTCGGTGAGCGGCTTGCCGCAGCCGGAGCAGTCGAGGACCTTCGCCTTCTTGCGCTCGCGCGGCTTCGACACCGCCGCACCCGGGTCCGTCGGGCGCGGGAAGCCGCCGAGGCCGAGCGGCGCGAGGAAGCGGCACAGCCGCCGCTCGCGCCCGCCCGAGCTGCGCGCGAGCCCGTACGAGAGCTGGAGCAGTTCGCGGGCGCGCGTGATCCCCACATAAAGCAGGCGGCGCTCCTCCTCGAGCGCGGTCTCGGTGCGCGCGAACGTGGTCGGCAGCGTGCCGTCGGCCAGGCCCACCAGGAACACCGCGTCCCATTCGAGGCCCTTGGCCGCGTGGAGGCTCGCGAGGGTCACGCCCGAGACGGCCGGGGCGTGCTGCTCGGCGGCTCGCCGGGAGAGCTCGGCGCAGAACGCGTCCAGGTCCGGATCAGGCCCCTCCTCGTCCGGGTTCGCCCGGTGGTGCTCCAAGAACTGCTCCGAGAGCGCCACGATCGCCGCGACCGCCTCGTACGCTTCGCGCTGCGCCCCACCGGAAGGCGCTGCATCCGGCCGCCAGCCGACCGCTTCGAGCGCGGCGGGCACCGCCTCGGCCAGCGGCATCGTGCCGATCTCGGTCTTCGCCGCCGAGCGCAGGGCGACCACGGCCTGGCGCACCTCGGGCCGGTCGAAGAACCGCGCCGCGCCGGTGACCACGGTCGGCACGCCGTAGGAGGCCAGTGCCTCTTCATACGCCTGCGACTGGGCGTTGGTGCGGTAGAGCACCGCGATCTCCGCAGGGTTCATGCCGTCGGCGATGAGCTTCGAGCAGCGGCGGGCGATCATGTCCGCCTCTTCGGCCTCGTCGGCGAAGACCTCGGCGGTGACGGCCGGCCCGGGCGGGCGCTGGCCGATGAGTTCGAGGCGCATCTTCGCCTCGCGCCCTTTGGACTCGCCGATGATCTGGTTGGCGAGGGCGACCACCTGCGGGGTGGAGCGGTAGTCGCGCACGAGCCGCACGAGGGAGGCGTTGCGGTGCTTGCGGGTGAAGTCGAGCAGGTTCCGCGAGGTGGCGCCGGTGAAGGAGTAGATGGTCTGGCTGGCGTCGCCCACCACGGTGATGTCGTCCCGGTCGCCGAGCCAGGCGTCGAGCAGCCGCTGCTGGAGCGGGGTCACGTCCTGGTACTCGTCGACCACGAAGAACCGGTACTGGCTGCGGATCTGGTCGGCGGTGGCGGCGTGGTCGGTGATGAGGTCGGCGGTGTACGCCAGCACGTCGGCGAAGTCCATCACCCCGGCGCGGCGCTTGGCCTCGATATAGGCCGCGTAGACCTTCGCCACGTCCTCGGGGGCGGCGGGCGCGTCGCGGCCGAGCGCGGCGATCGCGCTCACATAGTCGTCGGGGCCGATGAGGGACGAAGCGGCCCATTCGATCTCGGTCGTGAGGTCGAAGTTCTTGGCGCGCGAGGTCTGGAGCCCGGCGCGGGCGGCGGCGATCGCCGTGAACTTCAGGGTCGAGTCGACGAGTTCGGGAAGCTGGCCGCCGAAGCGGCGGGTGCCGAAGTAGCGCAGCTGGCGCAGCGCCGCGGAGTGGAAGGTGCGGGCGTTCACGCCCGAGACGCCCAGGCCGCGAAGGCGGTCGCGCATCTCCCCCGCCGCGCGGGCGGTGAAGGTGACGGCCGTGACGTGCTGGCCGCGCATGTCGCCGCGCAGCACCCGCCAGGCGATGCGGTGGGTCACCGCGCGGGTCTTGCCGGTGCCGGCGCCGGCGAGGATGCAGACCGGCCCGGGCGGGGCGGTCACCGCCTCGCGCTGCTCAGGGTCGAGTCCGGAGAGGAGCTGTTCGATGGCCTGATCGCGTGCGGTCATCCGACCAGTCTCCCAGAGGCCTCCGACAAGAACTGCCGGGCAGTGACTCCCGCCGGGATGAACGTGAGGACCACCACGATGATCCGCCTCCGGAAGGAATGCCCCTGGGCGGTATCGCGTTACCCTCGAAGACGAAGGAGGATCGATGATCACCATGTACAGCACCACCTGGTGCGGTTACTGCAAGCGGCTCAAGTCCGCGCTCGACCGCGAGGGCGTGCTCTTCAAAGAGGTCAACATCGAGGAGGACGCCGATGCCGCGGCGTTCGTCATGGGGGTCAACGGCGGCAACATGACCGTCCCGACCGTGCTGTTCGAGGACGGGACCGCCCTCACCAATCCTTCTCTGGCCCAGGTGAAAGCGAAAGTCAGCGCTTGACCTGTGCCACATACCGAGACTATGGTCACGTTTAGGACACAAAGCCGGTACGATGCCCTATAGTTGACTCGTCAAGCTTGCTTAGCGACTTCGAGGGGTGGTCGCTAAGCATTCAGGCCCGGGATGGATCCGTCCCGGGCCTTTTCTTATGCACCGATTGTGAGCACTGGAGCCCATATGTCGTCACCCCGCGCCGCCCTCGGCGTCACTCTCGTTCTCGCCGCCTCCCTCTTCTTCGGCGTCTGCGGCCCCTTCGGCAAGGTCGTGATCCAAGCCGGGCTCACCCCGATCCAGGTCACCTGGCTGCGCATCTGCGGCGTCGGCCTCATCGCGATCGCCGCCGCCCTCGTGCCGCTGCTGCGGCTGCGCGGCAGGGACGAGCGCCTGCCGTGGGGCGGGCTCGTGCTCTTCGGCCTCACCGCGATCGCCGCGGTGCAGGCCTTCTACTTCATCGCCGTCGAGCGGCTGCCCGTCGGCATCGCGCTGCTCCTGGAGTTCATGGGCCCCATCGTGGTCGTCGCGTGGGTGCGGTTCGTGCGCCGCACGCTGCTGCCGCGCGCCGCGGTCGTCGGGACGCTCCTGAGCATCGCGGGCCTGTGCATCGTCGTCGAGGTCTGGTCGGGGCTGCGCCTCGACGCGGTCGGCCTCGTCGCGGGCTCGGCCGCGGCCGCCTGCCAGGCCACGTACTTCCTCTCGGGCGAAAGGCTCACCGCGAAAGTCGACGTGCGGGTGCTGCTCGCGGTCGGCTTCGCCGTCGGCGCGGTCGCCTTGGCGCCCTTCGCGGCCCCGTGGGCGCTCGACTGGGAGGCCCTCTCCGACGACGTCTCGCTCGGCGGCATGACGACCACCGGCCTCGTCAGCGTGGTGCTGCTCATCGGCTGCACGGCGCTCGCGTACGGCCTGGGCCTCAGCGGCCTGCGGTTCATCACCGCGCCGGTCGCCGGCGGCATCGGCTACGCCGAGGTCGTGGTCGCCTCGCTCTCGGCCTGGGCGCTGCTCGGCGAGGCGCTGACGGTGCCGCAGATCATCGGCGGCGTCGTGGTCATCGCCGGCGTCTTCACCGCGCAGCGCGCCGTCGCCGCCAAGACCGCGGCACCGGACGAGACCGCCGAAGCGGCCGTCACGAAAGTCTTATCCCTCGGCCAGCCAGGCGTCGATCAGGAAGCGCGCGATGGAGATCCGCACGGCGCTCGGCGTCGAGTCCTGCGTGTCGACCCACATCTGCCGCACCTCGTCGCGGGTGAACCAGCGCGCGTCCGAGATCTCCTCGGCCTGCAGGACCAGCTGCTGCGCCGGGTCGGCGGTGGCCCGGTAGGCGAGCATGAGCGAGCGCGGGTAGGGCCACGGCTGGCTCGAGACGTACGCGAGCCGGTCGATCTTGATGCCGATCTCCTCGCCCACCTCGCGGTGCACGGCCGCCTCGGCGGACTCGCCGGGCTCCACGAACCCGGCGATGCACGCGTACCTGGCACTGCGGACGGCCGCGGGGCCGGTCTTCGGCGCGCCGGAGTAGCGGCGGTGCTGGGCGAGCAGCACGCGGTCGGCGCCGTCGTCGATGAGGACGATCACGGCCGGGTCGGTGCGCGGGAAGACCGGGCGGCCCGAGTCGGCCGCGAGCTCCCAGCCCGCCTGGCGGGCGGTCAGGGGCTCGCCGGTGGTCGGGTGGAACCGGTAGGTCGCGTGCCAGTGGGCGATCGCGATGGCCTGCACGGCGATCGCGAGGTCGCGGCGGTCCCAGTCGGGCCTGATCCAGCGGCCCGGCAGGCCGTCGGGCAGGTCGGCGAGGACGGTGAACACGGGCGGGTGCTCGCCGCCGAGGTAGACGCGCTGCCCTTCTGGCGCGGTGTCCGCGTCGAAGTAGTGCAGGCCGTCCTCGTCGGCGGCGATGCGCTCGTTCACCGGATCGCAGACGACGATCTGCGCCTGCTCCCAAGCGGCCGTGAGCCATTCGTCGTCGCCGCGGTGCTCGCCGAGCCGGTCGAGCACGTCGATCGCCAAGGGCGGGTGGCTCATGCGGCTTCGATCTCCCCGAACCCGGCGAGCGGTTCGCGGATCTCGGCGCCGTCGCCGAGGACCACGGTGACCGCGCGGTCGGGGTCGAGCCGTTCGGCCGCGACCCGCTGGATGTCCTCGGGCGTGACCTCGCGGATGCGCTCGGAGTGCTCGGCGAGCCAGGCCAGCTGCAGGCCCGAGGCGGCGAGCACCGAGATGTAGTTGGCGATGCCGGCCTGGGTGGCGGTGGCGAGCTTGACCGAGCCGAGCGCGTAGCGGCGGGCCAGGTCGAGTTCGTCGGCGGCGGGCGGGCGCTCGGCCATGCCGCGCAGCTCGGCGCGGACCTCTTCGAGCGCGGGACCGGTCACCTCAGTCGCGACGTCGACCGCCGCGAGCTGGATCGAGCCGGCCGGGGAGTGGTCCACACGGGACCGCGGCGAGTAGCCGTAGCCCTTGGTCTCGCGCAGGTTCATGACCAGGCGCGAGGAGAAGTAGCCGCCGAAGACGAGGTTCGCGAGGTGCTGCGCGGCGTTGTCGGGGTGCGTGCGCTCCACGGCCGGGTAGGCGACGCGGATCGCGGACTGCACCGAGCCGGGCCGGTCGACCAGGACGAGCGGGCCGGGGACGAGCACGGGCAGCGGCTCCATGCGGCGCGGTTCGCTCGCGCCGTTCCAGTCGCCGAGGGCCTTCTCGACGGCGGCGTAGGCCGCGTCGGTGTCGATGTCCCCCACGATGATCAGGCGCGCGCCGACCGGGTGGACGCGGGAGGCGTGCAGTGCCAGGACGGCGTCGCGCCCGACCGCTTCGACCTCGGCGGCGGTCGGCTGCTGGTGGCCGTACGGGTGGCCTTCCCACAGGCGCGCGTCGAGGACGCGGTTGACCTGGAAGTCCGGCTGCTGCTCGGCGACCGAGAGGCCGTCGATGATGCGCGAGCGCTCGACCTCGAGCGGTCCCTCGGGGTACTCGGCGGCCTTGAGGAGGTCGCCGAGGACTTCGAGGAGCTCGGGCAGGCCGGTCGCGAGGCTGTTGCCGGACACCGCGATCCGGTCCGGGTCGGCCCCGGCGCCGAGCGCGCCGCCGACGCCCTGGAGGCGCTGGGCGATCTCGGTCATCGAATTGGTCTCTGTCCCGGAGAAGAGCGCGGCCGAGAGCAGGTCGGCGGTCGCGAGGTCGACGTGCGCGGCCGGGATGGAGAGCCGCACCTCGGCGAGCGGGACGCCGGGGCGGCGCGTGAGCAGCACCCGGAGGCCGTTCGGCAGGGTCCGCTCGACGGGGACCGGCAGGGACAGCGGGACTTCCGGCGCGAGACCGGGAATGACGTTACTCACTGGTTTCCTCCCGGAATGACTTCGAGAACGGCGCGGCGGTTCGGCGTCAGGGCGGCCGCGGCCTGGGCCACGGCCTCGGCGGTGACCTCGCCGAGCAGGGCGGGGAACCGGGTCGACATCGCGGCGTCGCCGTGGAAGATCTCGGCGGTCGCGAAGCGGCGCGAGCGCCCCATCACCGAGTCGTCGCCGCGCAGCAGCTGGGCGGCGACGCGGGCCTTGACGCGGTCGAGCTCGGCCTCGTCGACGCCTTCGGCGATGCGGGCCAGCTCCTCCTGGACTGTGCCGAGCACGGTGTCGACGGCGGTGCCGGGCGGCAGGAACGCCTGGACCAGCATCACCGTCGGGCCCCGCGACGCGAACGGCTCGGCCATGAATGTGGTGTGCGCGGCGACGGCGGTGGCGGTGCGGTCGGTGTGGATGAGCCGCTCAACCAGGCGCGAGGCGTCGCCGTCGGTGAGGAGTTCACCGAGGACCACGTACGGCAGGAACTCGTCGAGCTCCGTCACCGGGTCCGGGACGCGCCAGGCGACCGCGGCGGCCGGGAGGGTCGCGCGCTCATCGGTGTACGAGACGCGGCGTTCAGCACTGAGGTCGGGTTCGTCGAAGGACGGGTGCACCGGCGCGGGGCGCGCCTCGACGCTCCCGAAGTGGCGCTCGACGAGCTCGCGGGCCTGGGCGAGGTCGAAGTCGCCCGCGACCGAGAGGACCGCGTTCGAGGCCGGGTAGTAGGCGTTGAAGAACGACTTCGCGTCGTCCACCGTGGCGGCGTCGAGGTCGACGAACGAGCCGTAGCCGTCGTGCGAATTCGCGAAGGTGTCGAACATGACCGGCGGGAGCTTGATCCACGGGAAGCCGCCGTAGGGGCGGTTGAGGACGTTGACGCGGATCTCCTCCTTCACCACGGAGACCTGGTTCGCCAGGTTCTCCTCGGTGATCGCCGGGCCGCGCATGCGGTCGGACTCGAGGAACAGCGCCAGCTCCAGGCCGTTGGACGGGAGGAGGTTGAAGTAGTCGGTGTAGTCGATGTGGGTCGAGCCGTTGAAGGTGCCGCCCGCCGACTGGACGTGCCGCATGTGCTCGGCCTTGCCGACGTTGTGGGAGCCCTGGAACATCATGTGCTCGAACAGGTGGGCGAAGCCGGTCCGGCCCTCGGGCTCGGAGCGCATCCCGACGTCGTACACCACGGCGACGCCGACCACGGGAGCCCCGGGGTCCGGCGCGAGGACCACCCGCAGCCCGTTGGCGAGCTTGAACCGCTCGATCGCGAACGCCGGGGCGGGAATCGTCGCAACAGTCATGGACGGAACCCTATCTCAGCTCGGTGTCCATCCTGTGCCAGCGCCGTTCCAGCGCGCGCTCCCGGGTGCGGCGCGGCGTTCGTCACAGAAGCTTGGAGACGGCACGAACTCCTGCTTGACTTCTAGGCTATGAACGCGCAGCACCTCGGACGCCTCAGCGACGCCACCGGCGCCGCCGCGTCGTGCTGCCGAATGTGCGACTGCTGAGGGTCCCTGCACCGCCGCGCCCCGAAGCGGCGATCTTCCCCAGCGAAAGCGATCTTCCTTCCTCATGGAACCCAGTCCCAGCATCCGCCTGTCCGGCGTGACCAAGCGCTTCGGCGACCTGGTGGCCCTCGACGGCGTTGAACTCGACGTCGCCCCCGGCGAGATCTTCGGCATCCTCGGCCGCTCCGGCGCCGGCAAGTCGACCCTCCTGCGCACCGTCAACCTCCTCACCCGGCCCGATTCGGGCACCGTGGAGGTCGACGGGGTCGAGCTCTCCGGGCTGCGCGGCCGCGAACTGCGCGCGTCGCGGGCCAAGACCGCGATGATCTTCCAGCATTTCAACCTCCTCTCGAACCGCAACGCGGCGTCCAATGTGGCCCTGCCGCTGCGCTTCAGGAACATCCCGCGCGCCGCCCGGCGCGAGCGCGCGCTCGAACTGCTCGACCTCGTCGGTCTCTCGGACAAGGCGAAGGCCTACCCGGGGCAGCTCTCCGGCGGCCAGCGCCAGCGCCTGGCGATCGCCCGCGCGCTCGCCGCTTCGCCGGCCGTCCTCCTCTCCGACGAGGCGACCAGCGCGCTCGACACGGACACGACGGACGAGATCCTCGACCTCCTGGCGCGGCTCAACCGCGAGTTGGGGCTCACGATCCTGCTCATCACGCACGAGCTCGAAGTGATCACCCGCATCTGCCACCGCGCGGCGGTGATGGAGGCCGGGCGGTTCGTCGAGATCGGGGCCGTTCCCGAACTGCTCGCCGACCCGGACTCGCGCCTGGGCGGCCAGGCCCGGCGCCTCGCGGCCCGCCTGCTCGGCGAGGAGGTGGCCTGATGACGGACCGGCTCGTCGAACTGCTGACCGAGGCGTTTTGGGAGACGCTGCACATCGTGGCGGTCTCGGGCGCGTTCACGCTCCTGGGCGGGCTCCTGCTCGGCACGATCCTCTACATCACGTCCGCGACAGGCCCGAAGCCGATCGCGGTGGTGAACGCGCCGCTGGGCTTGATCGTGAACATCGGCCGGAGCGCTCCGTTCGTGCTGCTCATGGTCGCGGTCGTGCCGTTGACCCGCCTGATCACGGGCACGAGCATCGGCACCGAGGCCGCGATCGTGCCGCTCACCGTGGCGTCCATCCCGTTCTTCGCGCGCCTCGTCGAAGGCGCGCTCCTCGAAGTGCAGCCGGGCCTCATCGAGGCGGCCCGCTCGATGGGCGCCGGCACGCCCGCGCTCGTGTGGCGGGTGGTCCTCCCCGAAGCGACACCAGGCCTCATCCGCGGCTTCACCGTCACCCTGGTCGCGGTCGTCTCGTACTCCGCGATGGCGGGGATCGTGGGCGGCGGCGGGCTGGGCGACCTCGCCTACCGCTACGGCTACCAGCGCTTCGAGACCGAGTACATGATCTGGCCGCTGGTCATCCTCGTCGTGCTCGTGCAGCTCTTCCAGATCCTCGGCGACCGGTGCGCCCGCACCCTCGACCGCCGCTAGTTATTTCCCTACCTTCCTTAGGAGAACACCATGTTCAATCGTCGTGCCCTCGTGGGCGCATCCGTCGCCACGGCAGCCGCTTTGACCTTGGCCGCCTGCGGCAACGACGGCGGCTCGGAGGCCACCGAGACCAACGGCACGGTCGTCGTCGCCGCCACTCCCGTCCCGCACGCGGACATCCTGAACTTCATCTCGGAGAACCTGGCCGATGACGCCGGGCTGACGATCGAGATCGAGGAGTTCACCGACTACGTGCAGCCGAACGTGGCGACCGCCGACGGCTCCGTGGACGCGAACTTCTTCCAGACCGAGCCCTACCTGGAGGAGTACAACGCCGCGAACGGCACCGACCTGACCACCGTCGCGCCGGTGCACATCGAGCCGCTGGGCCTGTACTCGAGCTCCGTGGCCTCGGTCGCCGAAATCCCCGAGGGCGCCCAGATCGCGATCCCCGGCGACGGCTCCAACGGCGGCCGCGCGCTCGCCCTCCTGGCCGACGCGGGCCTGATCACCCTCGCCGACGGCGTCGACGCCACCCTCGCCACCGAGGACGACATCGCCGACAACCCCAAGAACCTCGAGTTCGTCCCGCTCGAGGCCGCCCAGCTCGCCCTCTCCCTCGAAGACGTCGATGCCGCCGTCATCAACGGCAACTACGCCCTCGAAGCCGACCTCAGCCCGGCCGAGGACGCCCTCTTCAGCGAGTCCCCTGAGGGCAACCCGTACGCGAACTACCTGGTCACCACCGCCGCGAACGCCGACAACCCGGACGTCCAGAAGCTCGCCGAGCTCCTCCAGTCCGACGAGGTCAAGCAGTTCATCCTCGACACCTGGACCGACGGCTCCGTCGTCCCGGCCTCCTAACCTGGGCTTATGCCCAGCCCAACCCGGTTGCACCGGCCGATCCGCAACACGTAAGATAGTTGCGGCCAGGCCGGGCAACCGGCCAGCCGAAGGAGTGTGGCGCAATTGGTAGCGCATCGGTCTCCAAAACCGAGGGTTGCAGGTTCGAGTCCTGTCACTCCTGCAAGATCATAACCAGCGGACACAGTCCCTGACCTGCACCAAGACAGGTCAGAGACTGTTCCTTTTGGACGTCCGGCCATGTCCTGCCAGAGCGGCCAAATCCGGCCCCGTACGGCTGGTTTTACCAAATACGTACCAAAGTTTTCCCGCGGTTCCGCCCGCAAAAGTCCGAAGCCTGGCTCCCGACAGCGACGTTCGTCACACCCCGTTGCGCCGGGCGGCGGCGACCGGACCGGGACCGAAGGCGCCCGCCTGGGTCGCAACCTCACCGAAGAGCGACCTCACCGACGCCTTCACCCAAGAAACCGCCGCCGATCTCGGCGCCCCGGTCTCGATCTCCACTGACACCCAGCTCGCCGCGCTCCTAGCCGCGGAACGCGACCAGCTCGACGCCCAAGCCACCGCCGAACGCAACGGCCCGCATACTCTGATGCGAGATCTGCGCTCTGGCGGGCACACCCCGCGCTCGTATCAGCGACCTGTCAATATGGCACCGCATCTCGGACCCAATCAGTTTGCAACACAAGACCTTGGCCAGCTACGTCCAGCTCACCTCCGTGGCCCGAGGTAATCGCTTGGACCCGAGAACATCAGGTCGGGCCCAATATTTCAGTCCTCTACCCATGGTTTCGAGAACTAGCTCTGAACTGCGGCGCAGCACGATTCGACAGGTCTTTATCCACAGGGCCACGCTAGTCACGGCACCGGGCTGCCCGGAGCAGTCCCGAGGCGGCGAGGCAGCACAGTGCTGCTCTGAGCTGCAGATCGGATCGTCCACTTTCCTGTCGGGCGAAACAAGGGAATGCGCACAGCGTGCGGATCGATCGCCACCTCACAGTCCGAGCCGCGGCCTGCGGTGACGGCTCTTCGCCGTCCCCCCTTGGACAACGGCGGCAAGCGGTCGAAGCACCGTCACGATAATCTGAGTCACATGTCCCTCGCAGGTCGATTCCTGGCCGGTTTCTTCGGATTGGCGGGTCTGCCCCTCGCTGGTCTGCTTGTCCAACAAGACCTTGCGGCCCCGTGGGTTGCAGTCGTTCTGCTCGTGCTCTATGAAGTCGTGATCCTCATGGGCACGATCATCGCCTCGGTCGCACAGAAGGTCGTACGCCGCCGCGTCGAGCAAGTCATGGACGTCATCGACCTCGCCCTCGGCCGACGAGTCTCGCGCTACGCGCGCTACTACCGCCGTTATGTGCTCAACCAGGATCGCCACATCAACGCCCGTGACCTGTCGTTCACCCCCAGCCACATCCCTGAGCTCGACGCAGTTTATGTGGACGTCGGCCTGGCACCCGGTTCGACCACAACCAGCGTGGGCGGGCTACTGCCGGCCTCCCGGGGCGACCTGGCTCAGCGGCAACCGATCCACGACTTCCTCGACCAGGACAAAGCATTCGTGTGCGCGATCATCGGCGCTCCCGGCAGCGGCAAGAGCACTCTGCTCCGGCACACCGCTCGGCTCGCGGCAAGCCAAGGGAAGCAGAGAAAGCGACGAATCCCTGTCATGCTGGCCCTGCGCGACCACGCCGACGCATTGACCTCCGATCCATCCCAAACCTTGGCCAAACTCATCAGAGCGGAGATCGGCACTATTGCGATCGCCGAACCAGCGGGCTGGTGGGAAGCGCAGCTACGCAATGGCAGCTGTCTGATTCTCCTCGACGGCCTCGACGAGATCGCGCGCAGCGAGCATCGCGCCGAGGTCGCGGAGTGGATCGAGAGGCAAATCGCAAAGAACCCGCGGAACGACTTCGTGGTCACCTCCCGTCCCCATGGATATCAGACGGCAGTCATCCCCGAGGCGACCGTGCTTCAGGTGCGACCGTTCACGACCCAACAGGTGCACCAGTTCGTCCTTGGCTGGTGTCGGGCCGCCGAGCGGCTCGCGACCGGCGCGTCCGGCCCGGAGATCGACAAACGCGCTAACGAAGAAGCCGAAGAAATGATCGACCAACTCTCGTCAGCCCCAACGCTGATGGAATTGGCGGTGAATCCGCTGCTGCTGACGATGATGGTGCTGGTGCACCGCGAACGGCGATCTCTACCCGCGGGCCGAGCGGACCTTTACAACCAGGTCTGCGATGTCATGCTGTGGAGGCGCCAAGAATCCAAGAAACTGGAGGTGAAACCACCCGGCACTGTCCGACAGCGGATCTTGGCGGCGCTGGCATATGAACTAATGGTGGCAGAGGCGCGCGATTGCCCAAAGTCCCAAGTACTCGAGGTTTTTGACCGTGCGCTGCAACAGACCGACACCGACATCACCGCAGAAGGGCTCCTCACTTCGATTGTCGAATCAAGCGGCTTGCTGGTCGAGCGAGAGAAGAACCTCTATTCCTTCGCCCACCACACCATCGGGGAGTATCTGGCCTCCAGCCACATTCGCGGCAACAATTTGGGGGCGAAACTGATCAGTTCAGTCGACAATCCATGGTGGCGAGAGACGACACTCCTGTACGTGGCCGACTCAGACGCAAGTGCGATCGTCGAGGCCTGTCTTGATCGGAACACCAGTGCCTCGCTCTCGTTGGCGATCGACTGCTTGTGGAGCCACGGCCAGCTCGACCGCGGCCTGCGCGACCGGTTGGACCAGCTGTTGGAAGAAGCGTTCGAGGAGACGACGAGCCCTGAACGCCGTCGGCTCATCGCGAGTGCACTGGCTGCCGGGCACTTGAGCAAACTCGTCACCACCGAGGAAGGATCACTCATCTGCCCTCACCCGATCACGGAAAACCTCTACTGGCTTTTCTGCAAGGACACCGGCACTCCCTTTCCGGACGGCATCAGCGAGTTCGGCTCCAATCCGGCTCGGGTGGCAGCCGGGATGCGGAGCGGTGATGCGGAATCCTTCGTCTCATGGATCAATGCAGCGGCGCTCGAGGATAACTCTCCGACGTACCGGCTGCCCACACCTTCAGAGATCGAGCTCGTCGGTGGCAACGGGTCGATCGGCAGTCGGTTCGATCCGCAAAATAGCACAATCTGGACAGCAATTGGGGCAACCTTCAGTGCCCTGACACCTTGGACACGGGAAGTACACGATCCATATGGAGTTTCCGCCAACGACATCTATGATGCCGTCAAGGCAGACCTATTCAGCACGCCGCTGTTCATCGACTTCATACTTGCCGGCGTCCGTCTCGACGCTCGGACTCTGAGCCTTGCAATCGAAGACACTCTTGCCGCTGGTCCTACCACCGACTTCACGATTATCGACGAAGCCGAGTCGAGTACCGCTTTCAACCTCACCCAAGCCATGGTCCGCAATGTCGAACTCGTCCGCGAACTCGCGGACGATCCTGCCCGCAACTTTGATCTTCCGCGTGGACTCAACGTCGATCTCGCACTCGAGCATGTCGGCGACCTGAACCTAGCCGAGAGTGGAACCAGCGATCTCGACCTTCTTCGGCATCTCGCTCACGACCTCGGCGATGCCCTCGACTACACACCTCAGTTCGCCCTCGATTTCAGTGGCGCGTTCTCCGATGAAACGCTTCGCAAAGTCATCGACGTCCGTACTCGAGACACCATGCGAGTGGCGAGCATCGGAACTGCCTTGACTAAGGCGCTCACCAGCGTCGAACAGAAGGAATATCTCCCGGCGCACAACGGCATCGAATCGAGCCTGGCAACGACGTTCACCACGGCATTCGTCCAATCCGCGGGAGTCCCTGAGGGCGATGACATGACGGTGGGACTGGACCTACTCGCCGGGGCCCTCCGGTCAGCGTACGCAGTCATCGGCGGGCGTAATTTCACACGACGCTCGAGCCACTGGGAAGCATCAGTGGCTTCGCATCTCATCAGCGAAGCAGAGCCCGTACTGACACGGGCTCGGCCCATCGCCAACGAGAACTTCGCGAAAATCCGAATCCCATCGCTGATGCTGGCCGCCGAGGCAGTGGATCTCGGCTTCCACGAGGATGCTGAGAACTTCCGCCAGCTCGCCGCAGGGGTCACCTTGCTTGAGAAGCGGGCCAAAGGGAAGGCTCCCCTGGAGACGATCATCCTTGTCCGAGAATAGTCAGGCTTTAGGGTTGTGCATGAGTTCTTGGACCTCCTGCAGGCAAAGACAGGCGGCGGCGATTCTGGTGGTACCCGCCTGCCAGTTCTCAATGGAGGCACCAGGCACCGCCCGCATCGGGGTGGAAGCAGCCCCCACGTCGTTCCATCGCAGATCGCTCACCCGGTCATCCTTCACCGGACTTCGTTCCAACGCAATGAACCGAGCTCACCGAACCCACCGGCCTCCTCGGCAGCGCCATCGGCTGGAACGCCGAGCAGCCGGAGACGGAAGGCCTGCAGGCGATGTGCTCGCTGCATTTCGACTGCGACCAGTGGCGCAACATGCTAATCCAGGACTTCGAGCTGTTCGGGCCCCTCAGGTAGTCCCGTCATCATTTTCAACCTGCCGGACCGCCCAAGCTTTCTCCGATCGGCCGGTGTGAGCAGATCTAGTGCGCAGTGGCAATCGCTGACTCGCTGTGCGGCACGACTACGACCTGTACTTCGTCCTCGCAGATCACGCGACCAGGATCAGCGGAACGAACAGCTTCGCACTCGACACCATGTGCCAGGATCTCCAGGTAACCGGACACGCGCTCGATGAGATGTGTGGCCAAAGACTTGAACCAGGCCGCGGCCCCGGCATTGACATCATGGTCGTAGACGGACGGGCCCACCGTCGAAGGGTCGCGGTATGCCGCGTTGTACCAGCTGTTGCTGCTGCGACGGAACGACTCCTGCTCGTCAGTCAGTTTCCCCTGTTTCGCGAGCGTGTTAATCAACCCGAACACTTCGATGAAGTAGCCACGCTGATTCCGGTGCATGGACTGAAATCGCACGTAGTGGACCAAGTCCGCGCTGCTGCTCTCAACGATCTCCATCAAAGAATCTTCGCACCGCAGCCCCCGAGGTTGAAACAACGAACCCTTCTCATCCTGGGTGAGTTCCGTTGCGTGGCAAGGAAGAAGCTCCTGGTACAACAGCAGTCGCCAAACACACTGCGCCCCAGGAGCTTTGATTGCTGTTGTACCAGGCGGCCCTGCCGCTGTCGAGCCGCACCCTGACCTTCACCGCCCGGCTCATCCGCGCCCACCGCAAGACCATCGGCTCCCGCTGGCGGGTCCTCGACCCCGCGAGCCAGGCCCTGCTCACCCTCGCCTACCTGCACCAAGCCCACACCTACGACCAACTCGCACCCGGCTTCGGCATCTCCCGCGCAACTGCGGCCCGCCGCATCCACGAGACCATCGACCTGCTCGCTGCCCACGCACCGAAGCTCCGGGCCGGCTTCGCATGTACTGCAGCGTATGCAGTCCATTCAAGGTCGGTATCAACTGGGTCCTGACGGTGGCGACCATTCAGGTCAAAAACGCGAACCTGTTCTACGTCATGAACCGCAACACCACCTCCAAGGACGCCCTGGATCTGGCCGACGGGGTGGCCTTAACCAGAGAAAACACTGCCTCGCAACCGTTGCGCAGCATGGCTTTGAGAGGGTTTCGGTATGGAGTTGTGGGACGCAGAGATGAGCCGTCTCGAGGAGCCTCTCGAGGACATGTCAGCTCGGGACCGCTTCCGCATCGCCGTCGACGCCCTCGGCTGGGCAATGGCCACCACCGAGCGCCCCATCGAAGACGCCGGTCTCACCGCCTCCGTCGACCGCATCCTCGCCACCTTGCGGGCCGCCCTCCAGCAGGGCCGCACCCTCGCCGAAGCCACCCCCCAGGCGCTCTCAGAGTTGACACAGCAGCAGAAACAGGCCGAAGCCCCTGGGACGATGGGCATCGTGCTCGCCCTCGGACTCTGCTTCGACGAGCTCGACGCCGTCCTCACCCCCAGCCGCGCCCTCGAAATCCTCGGCCAGTGCTACGAGTTCGAACTGGTGCGCATCTGCCCCGACCCGATCGTCACCCGCGCTTTCGAAGAACGCAGCCCCCGCATGCGCGTGATCCTCGACTACCAGCAGGCACTCCTCACAACCGAGTGGCCGGGATCCGTCCCATCGCAGGTTGTCAAGAGGCCTGCCGCCCGTCGTCCTCAGCCGCACAGCAGAAGTTGCCGGGAGTGGATAAGCTCTTGTATCTGATTCCAAGGTCAAACCTCCAGAGTGAGAATAGGATCGATGAGCTCAAACCCAGACGCGTCCGGTATCGGCGACATGCTTGCACAGGCTCTCAATGTGGTCCAAGAGGGCAAACAGGCCCAGGAAGCTGTGGACGCCCAGACCGTGGAAGCGGAGGCGGCGGACGGCCAAGTGAGGGCCACCGCGACCCTGGGCGGATCGGTGAAAGTCGAGATCATCGATCCGAGGGCGGTCCGTTTGGGTGCCGAGGTTCTCGCCGAGGAGATCACCATCGCAGTGAACGCCGCGCTCAACGCTGCCCGGGAGCAGGCAGGTCTGCCCGGTGCGATGGACCTCGACGGACTCTCGAGCAAGATCGAAGAGATCCAGCAGCAATCGACCCAGCGTATGCAGGAGTTCATGTCGAGCCTCGCGGGCGCTCACGCCAACATCGCACGTGCGGCCTCCGAAGGGCGGGACCGCTGATGCCAGGGTTGAGCATCGATCCGGACGGTATGGATTCGGCGGGGCAAGGACTCGAGGGCACTTCTGAACGATTCTTCTCCGCGTTGGAGCAATTCACGGCCAAGATCGAAGGAGTCGGAGACGCCTGTGGCGGTGACGAGATCGGCGGCCTGATCGGCGATGCCCATCAGGCCGTGTACGAGTGGGCGATGGAGTGCTTCCAGGACCTGGCTCAGGGGATCGCCGACGCAGGGTACGACGTGCGCGACTTCGCCGCGCAGCATCTCGCCATTGACGACGAGATCGCGCAGATTTTCAAGAGTCTCGAGTCCGAGCTCGGCGGTGGTTCCTGATGGCGATCACGCTTCCGGATGAATTGGTCTCCGTATTGGGCATCCTCGGCTACGACTTTCCTCAGTCGAACGAAGATGCGCTCATGGACATGGGCCAGGCCTGGATGGACTTCAGCGATGAGCTGTCCGACATCCTCGGAGAAGGTGGTGCGAGCGCGTCGAGGGTCTGGGCCGATCAGATCGGGAAGGAAATCGACGCCTTTCAAGCCTGGTGGGAGGGCGAGGACGGTCCGTCGGACATCCTCACTACCGGCGCGATCGGGGCGATGGTCGGCGGAGCCGGAATGATCATCTGCGCGATCATCGTGCTGGTCTTGAAGATCATGGTCATAGTTCAGGTTGTCATCCTCGCCGTCCAGATCGCCCTGGCGATCGCGCAGGCGGCCGTGACCCTCGGTGCATCGCTGCTGCAGATTCCGATCTTCCAGCAGATCGCCCGGGAGATCGTCGGCAACCTCATTCAGGAAGCGATCTTCAAACTCCTCGACTAGGAAGCGCGCATGGCGAAAAAGAAGTCCGGCGGCGGGAACAATCCAGTCAAACTCGCCTTGGCGTTCCTGAACAAGTACAAGGCACGCCCGAACCGCGGTAGTCAAATGGCGGGGAAAGACCTACGCCATCAACAACTCGGTGAGATCAAGACCAATCGGGAGACTCGCGAACGGTACGGCAGCGGGTATCACCACCGGCCCGGCGGCATGGATCATGACGGTCGCCGCACGACTGAAATGACCGACAAGTACGACAATGGCGTCTACTCAGGGAAGGTCGAATTCGAGAACAAGAGCGGTGACCCGCCTTGGATCCCTAAGCAGGGCGACGGAACGAGTGCGTTCTTCCCCGATCACTGGTCGGCCGAAAAGGTCGACAGCGCCACGTCGCAAGCCTTCGAATCAGCAAAAAAGAACGCGGACGACGGCACCTGGAAGGGCACCTTCACCGACGATAACGGTGAAATCGTCAAGATTGAGGGCTGGTATGATCCCAAGACTGGGAATATCGGTCATGGATTCCCGAGCTTCGACCAGTAGATGAAAGGCAATACTTTGAGGATCTACCTGGATGAGGACGGCGACGTCGCGATCGATTACGACGACAAGCGTTTCGTTGAATTCGGCGCGTTCCTCAAGCTTGATGTCAACTACAGTATGGTCCGTTGCTTGGACGCATTGCAGATGGTCGCCGACGTGGATTCGGGGATATCCGCCGTCGAGGTGTACGACGGCGAAGTCCACCGGGCCGAGTTCAGACGGGAGGGCGTACTCGTGACGCACAAGTTCCTGCCGGAACGCACCGCGCAGGTCCCGTTCGACGTCGCAGTTCGGGCACTAGAGCAGTTCTGGACAGTCATCGAGTCGAAGCCCGTGTCCCCGAACCGGACTCGCGTCTACCGCCCGGATCTGCCGCTCGTGGAATCTGAGCTTCACCTGTGGGAATCGACCTGGCACCGACCGCACCCTTACCGCGGCCGCCTCGGGATTCCGACTGGCGGAGAAGCCGTCTAACGGACTCTCGGTGATCCGAGCGGTCGTCACTCACCGAGCGTGCGATGGAGAAAGGCCCGGGGCGAATGGCGGATTCTAGGGGTGGTGGCAACACTGCTGTTAGATGTTGCTTTCGGCCAGGAGCTTAGCAAGGCGCTCGGCTGGGGTTTCCCAGCCGAGCG
>NZ_JBFAMQ010000017.1:25339-100033 GCF_040674615.1 Glycomyces sp. NPDC049804 | reverse complement strand
AACTACCCGAACGGCTACACCTGCCACTTCCCGCGCCCGGGCTGGGTCCTGCCCGCCCGCACCGCGACCACCGACTGACACACCCGTCGACGCCGCGGCGCTGGTCGAACGGGACGATCCGGTGAGCCGCGGAGCACGGTCGCGTTCCAAGGCATCGACGTGACGCCTCTTCGACCGTGGCGCTTGCCGAACGAGCCGAAAACAGCTCTGGCCAGTCGATGAATCGACCGGCCCGAACAGAGATATATTCACATCTTTATTTATGTTGTCGGGCTGACAGGACTTGAACCTGCGACCCCTTGACCCCGAAGAAGATCGTTGAGCACATCGAAGCCAACGGGCTCGGCTTCGACGATCTCCTCTTCTGGTACGACCCGCCGAACCGAGCAAGCCCTTCACGCAAGAACAAGCGGCCACCATCAACGACGGCGGGATGACCTTGACATTCATCCACGGGGACACGGAGATCGAGATAAGCCCGGAAGAGCTTGTCATCGGTGCCGCGGCAAACGCGGGCGATGGGGTTGTGCAGCTTCGCGCGAGCGACCCGGAAGGGTGGCCGCTAGACCTCTAAGGCCTGACTCCAGAGGGTGATGTTCAGCCGCCCTTCGGCGCTCGCGCCGTTCCACGACAGGGAGTCGACGGTGACGGAGGCGAGGTTTCCGTCGGAGGTGTACAGGCAGCCCTCGTCGGTCGTGGGGTCGCTGGGGTTCGCGGGGAGCTCGAGATAGGTGCCGGTCCCGATCCCGTCGGCGCATCTGGCGGCGTCCTGGCTCCCGCCGGCGACGACGGTGGTCGAGGAGGAGGTGAACCCGTACGCGTACCCCCAGTATCCGCCGCCGCACGAGGACCAGGTGAGGTCGGCCCAGTCCGCGTACTCGCCGTGGACGGTGGACGCGGAGCTCCCGCCGTCGTCCAGGTCGAATTGCAGCTCAAGGCATTCGCCGTCCTGCCAGGTGTTCGGCAGCGACACCTGGTAGGTCTGGACCTGCTCCCAGCTGGAGGTGTCCGCGGATTCGGTCTCGAAGCCGTCGCCGCCGTACCATCCGCCGGTGCCGGTGGCCTGCGGCGTGTTCGGGTCCTGCTGTGCGGCCTGCCGCAGCTGCATGATGGCGACCACCGCGCTCACCACGCCAGCCGCGGTGCCCAGGAAGAGGACAAACCTGGAGGACTCCCTGCTCATGAGCTGAGCGTAACGACCTCATGCCCAGTAAGGAGTCCGCATGCCGATCTACTGCGCCCCAACGAATCCCGATATTTCCGTGAAACCTCGACATTTCTCGCGGCAACTGTCGACTATCCGACAGCAGCTGCGCTGATTGCTGCGCGCTGCTGGTGGAGCGGATCGGTGGACACAGGGACCGAGTACTCATCGCTCGGATCGTTCAAGCCAGGCGGTGAACGACTCCGGCCCGGTGACGCCGTGGTCGAGCACCGCGGTGTAGACGTCGTAGCTGGTGACCTTGGCGCCGTAGTCCGGATTCGCCGCCCAGGCCTGCTTGATCGACAGGATCGCGACCCGGGCCTCACGGGTCAGCCGCGAGGGGAGGGACTCGAGGTGCGCCAAGTCCGGCTGCCGGTCCGGTTCGTCAACGAACCAGATGTCGAGGTTCCAATCATCCCCGGCCGGCGAACGGTACTTGACGCCCAAGTACAGGCCGTCCGGGTAGGCCGGGTCGACGTTCCAGTGCCCGGTGTCGTCACGGAGGCTCACCGCCCGCACCCGCGGGTGCCTGACCAACTCAGCGCCGGTCCGGGCTACCGCGTCCGCGGTCGCGTCGTCGAGCGCGTTGCAGACGACGGTGATGTCAAGGTCGCGGCGGACCATGAGTCCCAATGCGGCGCTCCCGACCCGGACCGGCTCGCCAACCGCCGCCAGGCGCCCGAGTCCGAGGTGCTCATAGACGGCCTCAACCTCGGCCTGCAACGCGTCCTGCTGCTTGAGCAGGTCCTCTGCAAACGTCATGCTCCGATTATCTCCCTGCTCTGCCAGCGAGCCCGGTGCGTCACTGCCGTCTTTCGAAGTCGAAGGCAATGACCGTGTTACACAGCGTCGTCGGGAGTTTCCAGGAGCTCTCCCGAAGCAATCCGCTGCCGAACCTCCATACCTTTAGCGCGCATCACAGCTTGACCTGAAACTCATGGTTGACCATCGCGTGTGGTTGGTGTGGGCGATGAGCTGAGGGTGGGTGCGCAGGCTCTTGTCGTCGCGGCAGGAGACGCTTCGACAGCGGGCCATGGGAGCAATGCGGGCGGCATGGGCCGCTGAACGGCGGCCAACCCGGCAGGTGAAATCGGGTTTCGGTCAAGGCCCGCCACTGGGAGGATGTCCCATGTGAGTGACCGTAAAGAGACCTCTCACCTGTGCGGCCTGCTCCACGCCCGACCTCGTGGCGAGCAGGAGGCGGCATCGAGCGCTGATCGGTTCCGGCTGACGCCCAAGGATTGGCGGTCCACCGCATGAGTCGTCCGCTCGACACGGCAGCCACCGCTCCCTCTACGTCGACGCCCAACAGCAAGGAGGTCGCCGCCGCTCTGACTTCGCATTGGGGCTTGACGGGCGCGATCTGCTCCACGGTGAGGCTGGCCCTCATGTCCTCGGTAAGGAGATGCTTGGCGGTGTCGATCCCAGTCTTGGTCGGTCTCAGTACGGGCCAGGCGCGCGACGAAGGCAGCGTCTGGTTCCGTGTAGCCCGGCGGGTTGTCGCCGAGGCCGTTGGAGGTCCGTGGGTTCCAGCAGCATCAGGCGAGCGCTGTGGACAGTCGCCGGAGCCTCCGGTCTGGGGATTCGGACGCGGCGTCGCTGCCGAGGAAGACCATCGTGTAGCGGACGCCGCGTCGGGCGCGCGGCCACAGGTCTCGGATTTCATGCCGCCTCCACCTCCATTCACGCAACCGGCTCATATTTCGCCGGTTTCACAGAGAGATGGCCCTGCTAGTGGCTATGACGCGGCTTCCAGCAAAGCGGCGAGGGTTCCGCCGTTTGGGGGACAGGGGAGCAAGACTTGAACCAGCCGCCCCTTGGCAAACTGACAAATGGGCGAGGGCGGCTGAATGGAGTGCGTTTTGGCAGGTCATCGTCGCATCAACGCGGCAATTCCACTTGAATATGCCGCCGCTTTGCCGGTCGAAACATCGGTCTTAATGGCCTAGAGACGACGAATCCCAGGTCAGCAATTGTCTGCTGACCTGGGAATTTGTCGGGCTGACAGGACTTGAACCTGCGACCCCTTGACCCCCAGTGCTATTCGAACTCTCCTACCAGCAGCAACACGTCTACAGGCAACCCAGCCATACCTCGCCCGACCAGGCAATTCACCAACCAATATCAACCCGCTCATGTCCAGGATCATGGCCACGGGATCCAATATGGATTTACTGGCCATGGCATTCTCGACTCTGTGATGCTCCCTACTCTTTGGTGATCTCAGCTCCACACCGCCCAGAAGGACGTCATATGCCCGGCACTAACCCACTACCGGCCTTGGGGCGATTCCTGCGCCGAATCTCCAGTCCCACAGCGATGCCGTCGCACCGACACTCCATCGCCTCCACACCTCACACTAACCACGAACGCACTTGTATTGCCACTCAAGAACTTTTACCTACCAGTCGGTAACTCGCCCCTCAAGACTCAATGGACGCCAGCGCTTTCCTCACCCCGATTTTTCGAGTGGGTCTCTGCTGCCGCAGGATCTGGCAGGGCGCGAAGGATCCTACGCAAGGCGATGGGGGCTACGAGGCGGCGAAGTCCAAATCGGTACGTTATCGCCCGCTCGAGGACGACGATCGCGGTCTCCGGTGACCCGACACCGATGTCCCCCAGGACCATCTTATGCGGGGTGTCCGCAGGCCCTGCGCGCCATGCTTTGCTGCAGGCTGGCCCTGCGGTCGACCGCACTGCATGGAGGCATCTGACGTAGATCAGACCAGCTACCTTGTGTTCGGCGGTCACCCACGCGCGTGATTCTGCGAGCTGCTCTTGGAGCTGGTGTCCGGTCTCAGCCAGGTTTGCGAGCGTGGCGGGTTCATCGTCGACTCGGCGGCGGATTCGGTAGGGGTACTCGGCCCAGGAGACCAGGCTCTTGACTGCTTGGGCGTACCTCGTTCGGCGGGTCTCGGCGTTGGCTCGCAGGTTGGTCATGATCGCGCCGATGAGGGCGGCGAGTAGGCCTGAGCCGATGATTGCCAGGAGGATCGACATTGCCGGCGAGGGTGACGCCTGTCCGGCGTCGGTCACTGACGGGTCCATCGGTCTCTTTCCTGGTGCATGCGGTCGGTGCGGATCGGATGGGCGGTGGCTCTGTCACCGTGCGGGGCGTCTTCACAGGGCCAGGCGCCGGTTCGGCGCCACCGCTCTTCGAACCACAGGTGCTTGTGCACCAGTGTGACCAACGGCTCGAGGCCGTCATCGGGCAGCCACCGGAGAGCGGGGTGGTCGCGGCGGTATTGCAGGCAGAGGTCCCCGGTCGTGTTGCGATGCGCCCATGAGCGGTCTTCCCCGGAGCGGGGATAGGCGAGTGCTGTCCGCGCGTCGGGAAGGATCACCAGTCGGACCGCCTCGACTGGGTAGCCAGCCTGCGCCAGCCCGGGCGGTGGTTCGAGCGTCAATTCGAGGACGGCGGATCCGAGGCTGCCGGTGTGGCCGCTGGCGGCGGCCACGCCCCAGTTCTGGCGGGATTCCTTCAGATGTCTTGCGGCATCGGCGGGGTCCTCGATGACCGCGGTTAGCGGGTACGCCACGAGCGGACCGGTCGGTTCGGCTGGACGCCGTACACGGAGGTCACCACGCGGCCGGTGGACGAGATGCTGCCGCCCGGTGCGGCGGCGAAGACCTCGTCCTCGGTCTGGGGCTCCGGTTGGGGGAAGGGGTCGCCGAGGACAGCGCGCCAGATGTCAATGGCGGTGCCGTGCTCGTCGTCGCCGGCGAGGTCGATCGCCTCGCGGGCCTGCGTCGCGGCGGCGCTGAACGCCGCGGCGTAGGTGCGGCGGTCATTGTCAGTCCAGTCCGTGGAGAGTTCGTCGACGCCGGTTGGGTCGTACACGGGCTGGAGCACGGCCGCCGCGGCGTGCTCGAAGGTGTCGGCGAGGGCCTCAGCGTGGGACGTTTTGCGGGTGACGGCCTTGTAACAGAAGGACTCGATCGCGAGGCTGCTGATGCCGCTGATCGCGGCGTTGTTGTCCTTGAAGGTCTTGGCCATGCGGACCTGGCGGACGAAGACCCCCTTCGTGTCCAGGTTCCGCTCGGTGATGAGGTTCCGGAGGGCGCGAGTGTTGGACCATTCCCATTCGTCGGTCTTGCGGTTGCCGATGAACACTTCGGTCCCGTCCAGGTCTTCGAAGGCCGGGACCAGGTCGAACGTGAAGCGGCAGTCCGCGAAGGTGACCTGCAGGGCCTTCGGCGGCGCCTTCTCGGCGTCGAACTCGGTGTCGGCCCATTTCTCGCGGATCGCGGCCTCGATCGCGGCCATCGCGGCGGCGGGGCCGCCCTTCCCCGCCCCGAACCATTCGTCCCGGCACGACTCGTGGAGGACGATGACCATGTCGACGTCCTTGAGAGGCTTGCGCATCGTCTTGCGGGCGAAGCTGCCCTGGAGGAACGTCGTGGCAATGAGCCCTGCCGCGGCGAGGACTTCCGTGACCTCGCCGTGGCGTTCCTGGGCTTCCTCGCGCTCCTTCGGATCGAGGTTGAGTTCGTCGTTGAAGGCATCGAACGCCTGCTTCACGGTCTGTGCGGCCATGTGGTCGCTCCTTCGCTCCGACCAAGTGCGGCGCTGGGCGCGCGGTCGGCTGCGCTGGTCCCCGTCCGAAGAGCACGGAGTCGCGCCCTTCACCCTGGACAGACGACGTATCTCCAGCGCCCACACGCATCAGAAGCAAGTTTTCAGTGACAGTCGGCACATTCGTTGTTGTCGCCGTGGAACATGCGGAGCGGTAGAAGGAGGTTGCAGGAGGAGCACCTCCGCTCGGCGGTCTTCGGCCTGCACCCACATCGCCCGCACTGCGGGCAGGAGGGTTGTCCGCAGTGTTCGCAGGGCCGCTCGTACGAGACGAACTCCGCATCGCAGCCCGGGGTCGAGCAGACCCAGGCGATACCCCGGGTCGCCGATTGCCGTGACGGGAGGGAGAAGGATTCCCAGGGTGCGGAGTCGGTGACCGCGACCAGCAGCAGGTAGCCGTCCATCGGGGCAATTTGTGCGTAGAGCTCCTCGCCTTCAATGCCGTCCCGGTAGCGAATCCGAGCGCGCCCCCTCGCCCGGCCGCTTCGTCGGAGGGCGTCTCGAATGATCGGGACACGGGATTGGTCACTGGCTCGACGCAGCGGTGGCAGACCCTTGCTGGAAGAGAAGGAGACACGCCCGTCCGATTCGAGCAGCACCACGTGACCGGGAGCGGGCAGTGCCTGCGCAGCACGGACGCAAACAGCGGCGCGTGAGGCGCTGACAGATGACTTCCAAAGATCGACGACCGCGGGTGCCGTCGGCCCCGGTGCCTCCAAGTGGGCGGTGACGCGGTCGTCCGGAAGCAGGATCCTCGCCGCGAAGAGGTCGCATGCGGCCTCTTCGAGCATCACACCCTGGTCGGACTGCTCTTCGAGGCGGTCGCCGAGGTCATCGTCGGTGCGCTGAAGGTGGTGGCCGAATTCGTGCAGGACCGTGAACGCCCGTCGCCCCACGCTCGCGGCGGCCGCGATCACCAGTAGCGGTGGTTGAAGCTCATCGAGGTACATGCCGGCAACGTTGCACGCCGATTGTTCAGGGTCCAGCGCGTCGCTGTTGTCACTGACGATGCGGACGGCGACGCCGTGGTCGCTTGCGAGAACGTCGATCGGGTTGCTCGACAGCCTGGTCAGGCTGCCAGGGTGCTGTCGCTTCAGCAGGTCGATCATGTCGTCCGATTGCAACTGGACGACCTCACGGGGCGCGCGCATAACTACTCCAATGTGGCCTGGAAGTACCGCTCGAGACGTTCGTCCCACGCGGCGCGGTCCGACTGGCCCGTTTGCCGGTACGCCGGGGCGGCGACCGCGAACGCAGACTGCACCCAGGCCGACAGCTCGTCAATGCCCCGTTCGAGGGCGAGCCGTCCGACTTTCGCGCGCCATTTCGGACGGCTGATTGCCTGCACCAGGTCCGGAGGCGGGGCGGGGTTGGCGTTCAGCAGAGCCGAGAGACTCAGGCCCCATCGCCGCGCGAGGACCGTCGCTTGGCTCTGATTTATCGGGCGTTGTCCGCGAGCGATGCCAAGTGCATCCTGGGAGCTGATCCCAAGCTGCTCCCGCAGATCCCTTCGGTGCACTCCAGCAGCCTTGAGCATCGCCCCGAGGTCGCCGCTGCCAGTCGGGGCCCATGCGCTCGCGGCGAAGGTGCTGAAATTGTCGGCATGGCGGGCACGCGACTTGAACACAGGGTTGTTCAAGTTCACCGGATCACGACCGGTCCTGGCTCCGTTACGCAAGACCTCCTGTGGCCACGCGGGATCCTTCAGGTCGTACGAGATCTCGCCAACCGCGCGGTCGAGCACGTGCATCGGGACCTCGCGCTGCAAAGGCATCCACGCCGCCAAGGGGGTTCCCAGCGAACTCTGGTCCGGGGCGAGCATGAGGGATTCAGCGTCCACGTCCGGCGGGGCGATGTCGACCGGCAGCACCTCCACGGTCCCTTCGGAGACGCGGACGATCGCCGCGAGTTCGACCGTGTCGTGCCATCGCAGCCGCCATACCTGGTTCGGCCGAGGCTCTCCGGGGTCGCCAGAGAGGGAGTCCCGCAGGCTCTGCGGGATGCGGACCGACCCGGCCAGGCGGGACAGGCGGTCGGCAGCCGATTCAGATGGTCCCATCATTGATTCCCTACCGTGTTGGCAAACGCGTCCATCAGTCATCCTGCACTGACGACGTAACCCGGGTGCACAGGTCGAGCAGCCGCTCGAGCACTGCACCATAGTCCTCGTCGTCATGGGTGGCCAGCGCCAGCCGCTGCTTGAGCGCCCTCGCCAGCGCCACCGCTTCGGCGGACCCCAGTTGGGTGGCCGCCGCCCACCGGCTCGGGTCGTGGAGCACCGGTACGAGGGCGCGTTCCTTGGGGGAGAGTGCGGCGAACAGGTCATTGGCGTGTACCACCGCCCAGGTCCCCTCTGCCGGATTGTCGTCCGGGGTCGACTCCTCGTCGCGCTCGACCAGTGGCGGTGGTTCCAGTGGGTCGTTGAGGAGGTCGAAGCGGGCTTGCAGAAGCCTGGCCAGATCTTGTGTGCGGACGGCGCCGCGTGCTTTGCGGAGGATCGACTGCACGACGGTCAGCACCGCGTGTGCTGAGTCCTTCGATGTGGGGCCCGCCGTGTTCCAGGTGAGCACCTCGACGCCGCGGACGCTGAACGCAGCATCCTCGAGTTGTTCGAGGTCTCCTTGCCAGATCTCTCCTTCGAACTCCGTCAGGCACCACAGGTCGTTCGAGACATTGACGAATCGCTCGTCGTTCTTGAGGAGCGTCTCGTCGAGGCGGCGCCGGACCTTGCCGCGAGAGGTCCCTTTCGCCTCGTCTTTGAGGAAGTTCTCGATGGTCCGGAGCAGTAGGCGCTCGAACGCGCTGGCGTCGGCCGCCTTGGCGAGGCAGATGATGACGAACGGGTGGGACTCGCCGGGATAGTCCTTGTGCTCGCGAGCAAACATGCGGCCGAGCAGCTCATCGATGGCCTCGCCATCGGACCAGCTCATCCCGTCGGGCGCGGGAAATGAACACCGGGGCGAGCGGGTGTACTGACCGGCCAGCGCGCGGAGGAGCTCGATCGTGGTGCTGCCTGGAGCGCCTTGAACGCGGAGTTCTTCGATCGCCGCTTGGGAAAGCCCGGGCGTGATCATCCTCGTCGACCTCCTTTCCATTCAGGCCGTGAGGAGTCAAATGGGAGATCGACTCTAGACCAGGCTGGACCTGTTGACGGACTTCATACTTCGTAACTATGCGACTAAAGTGGTGGAATCAAACCAAAATCGCCCGTTCGTTCAACGGAAATGGCCGGTTCGGCTTACCCCAATGGGGTGACACTGAGCCTGGTGGGTCCGGAAGCTTTTTCATGCGTCAAAGGTATGTTCACACCCGTGCCGATGAACCGGTCTCGCACACTGTCGCTGCCCAATCTCAGCTTCTCAAGTAGCGACCGGGTCTGGCCCCCCAATCGGTGCTCTTGCGATATCTGGGCTCGCCGGGGGCGATCTCGAGGTCTCCGGTTCTCTTCCACCGAATGGCGACTGGGGGACAGGAGCGGCTGAGAATGCACGTCGCAGCAATGCTCCACCATATCCAAACGAACTGATCGGGACCGAAGGTCCCTTCCGCGGTCACGGTGATCGTCTACTGGCAGCAGTCTATGGATCGCCTACGCCCGAGTGAACGGAGTGCTCCAATACGGAGTCACCTGCTGGTTGCTCGCAACGAGGCCCAGGCACCGGCATGACCCATACGGTTTCTTGACGACGCGAGCCGGCGCGGCGTACTCCGTCAAGCCGGTCCGGCCCACCAGTTCCGGCATGCAAAACTTCAAGCGCACCTCACCCAACAGTCCATCCAGCCACTAGTTAGACAAAGCGTCGGTAGGACCCGGGCATTCGGCCCAGAATCTTAGCCACCACCAGCGCGAAGTCTCGATTGCCGTCTTCATCGTCCGACAAGCTCATGCTGAAAAGGTGGTGTGGCCATCGTCCTCCGGGTAGCTCATTGGCCAATCGAGACACGATCCAACGACCTCTTGTTCGATTGCGATGGGGTAGGGTCAGTCCCCGTCAGCCTCACGTGCTCCACGTCGCTCCTTGCGATGGAGTCGGTCTGATGGACCGGCTGCGGGACGCGAAAGGTAGTCAGTGATGGCCTGCTCCTTGCCGCGGAGGTACTCGACGAGACTCGTGAACGTCTGCTCCGATTGCCACCCGCAGCCGCCGCAGATGGTGGAGTCGAGCATGCCCATCTCCGGTTCGTCAACCATCTCCACATCTTCATCGAGCCGGTATGACCCACAACGGGGACAGCGCTCCGGTTCACCATGGTCGCGGCGATGAATCAGACGACCCAGCGCTGACAAGTAGTGAGCTGTCGCATCCAGCACCAGCTCCGCGTCGTCTGGCGTCGCGTGCGTGTTGTGTTGAAGCCACACGCTGAGGTCCCAGGTCTTGTCCGCGAGAGCCTTGATGTACGAGCGGACTCGGCCCTCACCCAGACGCTCCGCGAAGATGTTGCCCCAGCCCTTGAAGTCACTGTCCTTGGGCGGATCCTCAACCTCACCGACCCACTCGGCAGTCTTGTGATCCCGGACGACTGCGAGGAGCGCATCTCGACACTTGATGCCGACGGCTTGAAAGTCCTCGGACTCTCCCGCATCGTCCATGTCCGACAACGCCTGTTTGAAGCGCCGCCATGCGCCGGACACCCGTTCCTCTTCTGCCTCCGGAAGCTCCGCACGACTGCGTTCTGTCATGAAGATGCCGAGCCCGAGATGAAAGATCAGCGCCTGCTCGACCTCCGGGAAGTCATCCTGCGAGTAGAGGTTGGTGGGGTAGGTGATGAGATGACCCACCAGCGTGAGCGTTCACAGTGGACGACGTACATGTCGTGGACCCTGCCCATGACGCGACGGGAACCGACCTTCTGGACGAGCCCTGCTGGGTCGTCGTGCGACTGGCTGTTGACGTAGTCGCGGATGTACCGCGCCTCGTGCTCGGGCAGCTCGGGCAAACTCATCTCCTAACTCTCTCACGCTGCCGAGGACTGGGGCCGGGATCGGACCCCGGAAGCTCCGCAGCGCGTGAGGGGCCGCGTCGGGGCCGTGTCATGAGCTCTCGCCGGTCCTTCGAGCGCTCTCTGTGCTCCTCTCGCGACCTCCGCTCAGATCTACGTATTCGGGACTAACCAGTTCCTCGACCTCGCCTACGCCGTTCGCTCGACGGCGCCCGCCCCCAACGCGCACACCCCGTTGCGTCCCTCAACTGGCGTGCAATGGAATGCTGTGCCCGTTGCACGCTAGTTGAGGGACGCGCTACGTGGTGGCCAATGACGCACGACCGCAACAATGCTTGAATTTGCGAGGAGCTGGTGATTCGCACACGCATTTCGCATTGCGGGAAGGGGGCGTGATGGAGAGGCGCGATCGGGCAGCCACGAGGCTTCCAGAGTTGATCGCGGTAAGGAGAGGTCCGGGGTTGTCATAGGTCATGCCTGATAGATTGCGGCCGAAGGCAACTACGAGAGGTTGGGTGCGGCAAAGCCGGTACCACTTGGCGGTGAATCGCAGCGGCGCCGCGAAGGGCTTCTCGCCTTCCAGGGCCAGTGTGATCGAGGACCGGGTGAGGGTGCCGGGGAGTCTTGGTTCGATCGCATCGAACAGATCATCCAGGGTATGGGCTTTGTCGTCGTTGACCAGGTCGAGGAAGTTCGCGAATCCCCGTTGTTGCAGCCCTTGAAGCAGCAGGTCGATCGGTCCGTCTGGGGAGGCGCCCCAGCCTCCTTTGCAGTCGATGATGAGCACCGGGATGTCGTCGCCGAAGATGGCGCATTCGATTTCGAACCGAATAGTGTCTGGCGTGCCCTCCTCCGGGTCGAACTCGAAGACCGTTGAGGGGCAGCATCGGGTGTGCGTCAGCCGGAAGCGGACGGAGGCCGCGTCTGGTGGGTTGACGAGGATGAGATTGGCTTCCCCCGCGGAGGGGATCGGGAGGTGGCAGAGATAGCAGTCGAACGCCGGGGCATTTAGTGCGCGGATGCTGGCCTCGGGATGGTGCCCTGCCAGGCGCCGCAGAATCTCGGTGCTCACGTTGACGACGACCACACCTGACTCGGTGATGATGGAATTGACGCAGCCGTTGTCCGGGGGGAAGCGGGTGCTAGCGGCGGCGAGCGTGCCGGTGGCGGGTGGCGCGGCCGGATCGGCGAGCTCTGTGATGATGCGGAAGTCTTCGGGGATGAGTCCGAGTTCGGCACGGGCACCTGATTCGCGCAGGAACGCCTCTCCGGCTTCCTGCCACATGCCCACCCTCTCGAAGAATCGGCGCGCGGCACGCACCTCCTGAAGCGCGCGTTCATGGTCGCCTGTTGCGGAGAAGGCCCTGGCTAGGTTGGATCGGGCGAACGCCTCGGACCTGCGGTCCTTGCAGGCCTCGGCTTGTTCAAGGGCGGCCTGGAACTGTGGAATAGCGAGGTCAAATCGGCCCTGCTCGGCGAAGATTGAACCGAGATTGAACCTGAGTCCCGCCTCGAGCTCACCAAGCCCGAGCCCACGCGTCGCCTCCACCAGCCTCTCGACCTCGGACTTCGCATCTGCGACCTGGTCGGCGCTGATCTGGACTGTCAGCTTGTTGACGGCTATCGTCGTCATCATGTGCAGGTCGTTTCGGGCCTTGGCGATGGCGAATCCCGCTTCGTACGCTTCGAGCGAGTCGGTCGCTGCCTGCATCCGGGCGCCGATGTTCCCCTTGGCAAGGTAGCACTTCATGAGCAGATCGGCGCTGGTGAACGTCTTAGCGAGGTCGATCGCGCGGGAGACCGTCTCAAGCGCCCGGTCGTAGAGTTCGATGTGGCTGTATACGACAGCCAGCTCGCGGAGCGCGTTGGCCCGGGATTCGGCGGTGACGGCATCTGAGGGGGCGTCACAGACCTCCTTAAGGGACTCGGCGGCCAGTTGCAGCTGTCCGGACCTCATGAAGGCGAAACCGAGAGCCACGCAGAGACTTGCGGCGTCCTCGGAGGAGACTATGGGGCCGAGCAGCGACCGTGCCTCCACCAGGAGCTCGATCGCCTTCGTAATCTCGGCGGCGACGAGGAAATGCTGGGCGAAGGCCCGGATGACGCGTGCGTAGACGAGATTGTTGCCGCCGCTTCGGGCGATGTCGACAGCGAGCTGAAACTTGGTGCGCGCCTCGTCGATGTTGCCGGTATCGGTCTGAATCGAGGCGATGTTGGCTATCGACAGGGACGCAAATGCATCGTTTCCGATGGCGTGAGCGAGCTGATAGCAGTCGTGGAAGAGGCCTGCTGCGTGATGCCCGCCCTCGTGCTTTTCCTTTGCCGATGCAAGGAAGAACATCCCCGTCAGCTCAGTCTGGCGGTCACCGATTGACCGAGATATCTGAATCGATTGCTCAAATGCTTCGAACGAGGCTTGGGTCGCGGGTGTCTCCTGCAAGACTTCGGCGAGGCGAAGTTGCGATCGGGCTTCCTCCTGCAGGTCACCGACGGCACGAGCGCGTTCGATCTGCTGGGTGAGCTGCTTGCTTTCTGCCAGGGGGTCCGGTGAGGGGCGCCCGTATGCGAGGGATCGAAGGAAGGACTCGGTGGCGGAATTCGGAGTCTCGGTTGTATCGGTTCGGCCAACTCTTGCCGCGTTGCGGAGGTACTGCTCGGCCCGCCTGGCATCGCCGGTTCGTAGGTGGGCTACTCCTAGCAGGCGCAGGCAGTTGCGGACCTCATCGAGGGCCTCGATCTCGTTCCACCCACGCAGCACGCGCTTGAGCACGTAGATGGCATCAGTGACGTGCCCCAGCGTTAGGCGGATATCGGCATACAGGGTGCGGGTGCGAAACAGCAGAAAAGGATGCTCGGCCGCTAGGGACAGTGACTCGCATTGGTGGAGCGCGTTGACGGCGTCTTCGAACCTGCCTTCGCGAGAGGCGACATACCCGAGGTTGTAAGCGGCGATGGCCTCCCATTCTCGTTCCCCGGAGCGCCTGCCGGCGGTTTGGATGACTTCGCATGCCCGCGTGAGGTCCTCCCATTGGCATCGATGCGACAGGAGCGGAGCGAGTTCAGAGAACAGGAGTCCGACAAGGTCGGTGAGCTCATGGTCATCAGCGAGCCGGAGCAGCTCCGTCGCGGCTGCCCGGTGCTGCTCGAAATCGGCGATGGCACGGATATTGGACGGGGCAGGCCTGGTCATTTCCGCGTCGAGGTACCCAATCGCCTCCCGCATCGACTTGAGCAAGAACGCGTACGTGGCTGCGGCGTTGCCGACCATGCCCGCGGCAACCGTGCCCGGCAATGCCGCAACATAGTACTGCTGGAACCGATGGATCAGACCGTGCAGGCGGTATTGGTGCCCGGCAGGGTGTTCGACGAGGTTCAACTCGAAAAGATCGTCGAGGATCGCTTCGACCGTGGAGACCTCATCGTCGCCGACCTCGTTGACCTCACCGGCGTGCGCTGTGGCGATGGCGTACAAAGAGATCGCGGTGTTGGGTAGGACCCCGAGTGTGCGCATGACCGACCGGTGCATGTCCGGGAGATGCCGTGTGGCCTCGTCGAGAATCGCGAACATGTTCCGCTCGCCGACGGCGAGCGGTGCCACTCCACGGGCGGGATCGGTGACGATCGAGAGGTAGCGATCGATGTCGAGACTCGGCCTCGATGAGATGCGGGCAGCGAGGATGCGGGCAGCCAGAGGGTTACCCGAACTTGCCTCCGACAACCGTTCCAGTTGTGAATCAGTGGCGCGGCCGGTCGGGATAATGGAGCGCATCAGCGCCTGGGTTGCGTCCCTCGACAGCGCCTCCAGCTCGACGGAGGTGACGTCGGTGTCAGCGAGGCCGCTCATGCGAGTCCTGCTGGTGCAAATGACCGAGACGCCGCCGAGGGCAAGCACCTGCCGTATGGATCCCTCGGCCGGGTCTCCATCAATGACGATCAGCATCTGCTTGCCTTCGACGAGGCTTCTCAGCCTGGAGAGGTGCTGTCGTGAAGGCACCGGCTCGGGGAGAGCGGACAGATCGAACGCCGCCAGGAGCTCGGTGACGATGTCGAACGTCGCATCAGCGGTGCCGGGAGCATGAACGTAGATGGTGCCGTTTGGAAAGGAGGATGCGATCCGGTTTGCGATTTCGATGGCGAGCGTCGACTTCCCGATGCCCGGCGCGCCGTGAATATGGAGCAGCCGCGTCCTGGGGGTCGTATCGGTCGAAGGCACCCCCCAGTCGACGGCGAGAGCGAGCTCGGCATCTCTACCATGGAGGCAGGTTCCGCTGCTGGGCAATGTCGACAGCAGCGGCGTCCCTGCGCGGTTCCCGACCCGGCTCTCGTGGAGGTGCTTCATGCGGAGCAAGTCCTCATCCGGGTAGTCCTCCTTGTGCGCATCGACGAGCCGAGCGTGTGTCTGGCACAGGAGGACCAGGTTGGCGACGCTCCGCCGGTCCTCGGCGCTGAGGTCGGACTTGCCTCGTGGCCCATTTTCCACCGCGCCAATAATGTGAGCGACATCGCTCGAGACGAACGGGCGTCCTGTAGGGGCGAGCTGCACAACGGGGGACTGGCAGTCGGTGAAGGCGCATTGATTACCGCTGACCGCATAGAGCCACTTCTGTACCGCTAGTACGGGGTTGAGACGTCGCACTTGGCTACAGCTCCTCGGGGCTCTGGGGGATGGTTGAAGCTTCTCGAACGACATGATGAGGGCCCCGCAATTGCGCCCGCCAGCCATGCAAATGCCGCGGATGATGCGTGCCGGGTCCAGCCTTCGTGCACCGTAGGCTCTGGACCGACGGCGATTCAGAAAGCCTTCGAGCCCACATCATGCATCGCAGATGCAGGCTTCGGGACCTGGTTCACCCATGTGAGTGACCGGGGCGTAGGGGATTGCCGATGGATGTGCCCCGCTCCCCCACCGGGTTGATGGTCACTGCCGTCTCTCCCAATCAGCACCCATAGCGAGCTCGTTCAACCTGGAGTGGGGATGCGAGCGTTTGGCCGGTAGGGCGAAAATGGCCTGAGGTGCGGTGAAGGCCGAGCACGGTGATGTAGAGCCGGATGCCCCTGCGACAGAACAAACTCGCTTCGCCGCAGCGGCACAGATTCGGCCTCGGAGGGAACTGTGATCGGCCGCGGACTCCCGTCACCGGCCTCCAACAACCCCGCCTCGATCAAGGAGGGACGACCCGCACCTAGGCACGAGCCACGAAACCAACCACCTGTACAGCGGGAGCTAGCTGAGTGATCCCCAGCCCCAAGGCGAAGTGAGCTTCCAGAAGACCTCGCGACGGTGGAACCGGCCGCAGTGACAGGCGCCATCAGGCGGGATCACCTTCCTAAGCGAGTGCCTATTGAGTGCTATATTTTTCGAGCACTCAATAGGCACTCATTTTGGAGGTAGCGATGGGGTCAAACGCAGGGAATCCGGTTAAGCAACGGCGAGCCGAGCTGAAGCTGACCCAGCAGGAAGCGGCACGCAGGGCAGAGGTCGCCCTAGCGACCTGGCGGCGGTTCGAGAACTCCGCAGCTGATGCTAAAGGGCTTAAAGGGTTTCGGGCCAGCAACCTCACAGGGTTCGCGCGCGCACTGAAGGTCAAGGTCGATGACTTGCACAATCTGGTGACCGGAATATCGGTCGAACCAGGAGCGACTGACGACCCGTTCGGCATGGCGGCGATCATCCAATTGTTCAACGAATCCTTCAAGGGCGACCCGCTAACGCCGGCTGACGCGATGGCACTGTCCGACACGGTGGACTTCTCCGACTTCGCCCCTACCGAGGATGGCCGTCTTCACCTCCAGCACGGGTTCACCGGCGAGTTCGCCTCGTATCTGAAGGGCGAGGTGACCATCCGCGAGGTCGAACTACTCTGTGACCTGCCCGAGATGGTCCTGACCCAGGTCAATGATCACTGGCTGGTCCGCATGGGCGAGCGCATCATGCGTATCGGCAGCGAACTCAACCATGGACGCGTCCCCCGGCCGGTATGCCTGGCCGATGAGTACGCTCTGCTGCTGGTGATCACCAATTCCGAACCGCCGCAGCTAGGTGAACTTGCTGAACGCTACCCAGATCTCCTCAGCGCCGAAGACGTGTTCGGCAGCGACCCCGATATCGACGAGTTCGAGGAGGATGATTTCGAGATTCGAACCGAGTGGAAGGACCGCATGATCGTCGGGCTCCTGCCCCCCGATTCCAGCCACGACTTTCGCCGGTACGACCTGACGATCATGGATCACTACGGGCAAGGCGTCTACGACCCCTCCGACTCCCGCCACCCGCTGCGATGGTTCGACCGAGACGACCTCCGCGCGCGGTGCGAATCGGAGCTCGAGTTCGTGAGACTCCCTAAGGAACAGCAGGAAGCTCGCACGCGTGAAGCTTTGGCGCGAATGTCCATGTTCTTTGGAACCGAGCCCACGAGTCAGGACGACCGCTAACTCCAGGCCGCATCAGACCTTCTGGATATTCGGAGGTGAGCAAGCCTTGATCTCGCGTCCCGCCCAGCCGGACCCTTCCCGTTCTCCGACGGCCCTCAAGCTACAGTGACTCACCGGCCCAGAGGATCGAGAGCGGCAGAGCGGTCAGGTCGGTGCCGAAGGGGCGGATCTGGTCCCCCAGGTAGATCACGTAACCTGCTTTGAAGCGGTCGCCGAGGCGTTCTTTCATCCAGCGGAGGTGCTTGAAGGCATCGTCGCGAACGGTGGCTGTGGCTTTGACCTCGATGCCGACGATCGAACCATCGCGGCGTTCGAGCACGAAGTCGACTTCGCGGCCATCGCGGTCCCGGAAAAACGACAGCTCGGAACGCAGCTCGCTGGTGGCGAGTTGGCGGGTGAGTTCGGTGAACACGAACGTCTCGACCAATGGCCCGGCGAGTTCGTGGCCCGGTTGTGCGAGCGCGCCGGGCTCGGCGCCGAGGAGTGCGGCGGCGAGGCCGGAGTCGGTGACGTAGGCCTTCGGGGTTTTGACCAGTTTGGAGGTGAGGTTGGTCGACCACGGAGGCAGGTTGCCGGTGAGGTAGACGATGTCGAGGTAGCCGAGGTAGTCGCGGACAGTGGCGTGGTTGAGTTCGAGACTGCGCGCGAGGTCGGCCATGACCAGTCCGGAGCCGGTGCGGGCGGCGATGAGCCGCAGCAGCCGCGGGATGAGGTCGGCACGGCGGATGTCGGCGAACGCGGCGACGTCGCGGAGGACGACGGTGGAGACGTAGCCTTCGAACCAGTCCGCGCGCAACCGGTCCGAGCCGATCCGTACCGCCTCCGGGTAGCCGCCGGCGCAGATCAGGTCGAAGTATGCGGCGCGTTTCCAGGTGGTGGCGAGCGGCAGGGCACGCATTGCTTCGGGATCGAACAGCCGGGCTGGTGCGTCGATGTCGGCTCGGGTCCGCTCGACAGCGCTGAGGGGCCACAGGTCCACGAAGACGGCTCGGCCCGCGAGAGACTCCGAGAGGGTCGGCACGGTCAGGAATCGGGTCGAGCCTGAGAGCACGAACTGGCCGGCACTGTCGTCGAGGTCGACCAGCCGCTTGATGGCGATGAGGAGGTCATCACCGCCGCGCTGCACCTCGTCGATGATCTTGGGTGCGGCACCGAACTCGGCGAACCCGGTCGGATCGGCCCGAACGGTTTGCAAGGTGGTGGCGTCGTCGAGCGTGTTGAAGGTGCCGCCACGCTCTTGATGCAGCAAGCGCAGCAGTGTGGTCTTCCCCGCCTGGCGGGGCCCGCCGACGATGACGATCCGGAAGGCGTCGAGGCGCTCATCGAGTCCGGTCAGCGCGCGTCGGGGCAGCAGCGTAGACATACCAGGAGCCTACACGGCAGTGTCAACGTCTAATAGTAGATCTGCCGATGTTGTAATAACAGATTTGCCGATTCCCTATTGACGGTTCGGTCGCGATCGGCAGGGCCGAAGGGCAACGAAGGAAGCGCCTGATCGACACTTCCCCGCTGGAGTCCTGACCAGCAGTGCCTGCTACCAGCGCCGCTAGCCAACGGAGCCAGGCAAGTGACGGTCGCGGTCGATCCAGCGCTTGCCCTCGGCAGCGATCCCTTCGAGGATTCGCAGGGCGTGTGTGAAGCCGGCGGCGCTGAGGTTCATCTGGAGGAAGTTCATGGGCGTGTCGACGACGTCGGATTGCACGGTTGCGGGGTCGGGTTCCATAATCTCGGCGTCGGTGACGTTGATGTTCCTGGTCGGGCCGTTCGTCAGGGTCAGGTTGAGGGTGCGGCCGTTGTATCGGTCTTCGGTCACGTTGACCGAGGAGAGGGCTTCGAAGCGGAAGTTATTGCGCTCTTGGCCGTTGAAGTGGATGTGTTCGAAGTCCAGTTCAGAGTTGACTTCGCGGACACCGTCGTTGGTGATCAGGAACAGCCGCAAGTCGTATCGGGAGTAGCGCCAGGGCCCGCCGCGCGCTCGGCCGGCTTTCGGCCTGCGGGCTGGGGCTTGGAGCACCGCGTGGGAGATGATGTCGCGCCATGAGAGTTGGTAGTGGCGGAGCGCTTGGTCGATCATGATGGTCTTGTCGCTGTGCAGCCATGCTTCCATCTCGGTCTCGTCCGGTCGGGTCGCATCCAGCTTTGCCTTCCAACGCCGGTAGGCCGCGCTCCGTTCCTGCAATCGCTGTGCGGCGTCCACACCGTCGTCGTGGTAACGACGGATTTCACTGACGATATGCTGCCACCGAATCGCGGCGTACAGGCCGCTGAACGCCGCGAGAATGAAAGCGCCCGAAGCGGTTACCGGTGCTACCCCCGCGGCCGCCACGACAACGTTGATTGCAGCGGCCAACGTGATCACCAGCGCCAGCATGCATCTGGCCTTGAAAGCGAGCGGAACGTGATATCGCTCCCGGTAGTCGTAGAGGGTGCCTTGCTGCCAGCGGCGCCTGACGTCCCGTGCGAGATAGCCGATGAGCCAGTTGACACGGCCGATGGGTACTGACTGTTCGCGATAGATTTCGGCGATTTCGTCGCGGAGACGCCCCCGGATACCGGCGGTCTCGGCCAACCACGCGGCGTAGTCCATCCCGTGTGGCCGGTACCTGGCGAAGTAGTGCTCGAAGGAGCGGCTGACGTTCTTGGCGAAGCCCTTGCCGCGGAGGTGTTCCCCCGCTGGGCGGGCGGCGTTGCGGTAGTCCTCGAGCCTGACTCGGCCGGTGCGGTAGTGCCATGTTGATGCGTCGCGAATCCCGACGTAGCCGGTGGCTGCGGCGAGCAGGTAGGCGAGCAACGCCGCGACCTCCACCTGCGATAGAAGCAGCCAGCCGAGGTATCCGGCGGCAAGGGCGAACAGCACCGTTGCTGCCATGGCGCGCGGCCGGTCGGCAGGTCCGATCTGGGGTTCGTCCGCTCCGCGGGCCCGTGCTCGGATCGGCTCGGGGTGGAAGTAGGCCCACACCCGACTCGATCGGTCGGAGGCGTACCGGTCGGCCTTCGCTCGCTCCCTGGTCGCTTCCCAGAGTTTGTCCTTGGTAGCTCCTGATAGCACCAGTTCAAGATGGCGTTGGATCAAGGCGAGCAGTTCGGGGTCAAGGGCCAGGATCTGCTTCTCTGCGGTGTCGAGATTGCCGCCCTGGCCGCTCAGATGAGCCAGCAGCTCCTTGATGCCCTCCAGGGCACTGCTATACCTGCCGTCGGTGTAGGTATGCATGCCGTTGGCGAAGTCGTCGAGACGTTCGCGCTCAAGGCGGTCGAGGTCTCGGTAGGAGCGTTTGCTGAACATCGCCAGCACCCAGTGGAATCGGACCTCGGCGTTGTCGTGGCCGGCGGCGATGGCTTCGCTGATGAGTTCTCTGGCGTTGAACGGGACGCCGTCGTCGAGGAATCGGAGACCAAATTGGAACTTTTCCTGCGGTGAAGCGCCGGGCGGCACTTGGTAGACGTTGACGTTGTGGACCACTTTCGCCTGGACGCCAACCGTGGCGCCCGGCCCGGCCGAGTTCACCGTCGTGTCGCGCGACGATGATGTGGGAGGGGTGTGTGGAGTCATGACAGTCCGTTCACCGCGGCTATCACCAGGGCGATCTGGGCGGCGACGTCGGTCGTCTCGGCGGCCAGGCCGTTGAGCCGTTTCAGTGCCAGCACCGCTTTCTTCCTAGCGTTCTTGTCCGGCGCTCGCAACGCGGTCTCGGCAGTGTCAAGTTCTTCCTCGGCAGCCTCGTAGGTGTCGGCGTCGAATTCGCCCTTGGCCCGGGCCCGATCGAGCCGGACGCGCAGATCGGCTACCGCTGCGGCAAGGTCGTCGATCCTGTCACTAGCGGGCGCGGCGTTCATCCACACCGTGCTGCCGGTGACGGTCCCGGCTTGAATGCCGACCTGCCCTGAGGCGATGTTGTGGACGGTGATGCCGCCCGTCGAGGTCGCTTCGGATCGTGCTTCGGCTCGTGACATGTCGAGTCCCTTTCGTTCGATGACGAGCTCCTCTGCCAGGGCGATCGCGAAGGCGGCGGCGTTGGCGGCCGCTCGTGGCTGCCATTGCACATCGCTGGCGGCATCCTTGGTGCCGTCGGCCATGTCGCTGATGCCACGCACGATCCCGACCGCCGCGCTGTTGAGGTGGCCAGCGTGGGCGACTCCGGCGGCCTCCATCTCGATGGCGATCGCATCGCTGTAGTGATCGCGAATCCACTTCGCCTCACGGGATTTCGACGAGTTCTGCACAATCTCACCGGCCGCGATCGCGCCAAAGCGAAGTTCCGGGAAGCCCGATTCGACGGGCAATCGCTTCCTCCAGTTCCCAGAGCGATCCAACTGGTGGGCGAGTTGGCTGACCGCGTGCGGTGCCTCCCAAGCCCGGGGCCGCGCTTTGAGACCGCCGTTCTCGCTGGTCCCGCCGTGGTAGGCATAGACCCGCTCTGCCACGACCACGTCACCCCGGACCGGTTTGTCCCATAGCGAACCGGCCACGCCGACGAACAGCACTGCCAGCGGCGCAAATTCCTGGATGACGCGCTCGGCGATCACCGCCGAGGATTGGTTGCCCACGCCGGTCAGGGCAAGCGCGATCCGGCATGAGGTGCCGCGGATGGCGCCGGTCTCGAAACGCGTTCCCGCCTCGTGACGGCGCACCTCGATATCGTCCAGATGTGCTCGGACCGCTTTGTGCTCCAGATCAAGTGCCGTCAGAACCACCACGATGTCGGTGTAGGTAATCATTCCTCCTCGGATTCGTTTGGCGGCTCGGGACGAGCGAGCGCGGGATGCAGTACTTTGGCGGCCCCTGCGCGGAACAGCCGCGCAGGTCGGCCTCTGGTAACTCGGCGGTCGGTCCCGGCAGGCTCGATAAAGCCCGAGGCCCGTTGGACTTTGCGGTAGAAGTTGCGCTCGTCCAGTTCGACGCCCCAGACCGCTTCATAGACCTGCTGGAGCTCGGCGATCGTGAACGTCTCACCACAGAACGCCGTCGCCAGCGGGGTGCGCTCGAGCTTCGCTCGGGCTCGTTCGACGGCATCGTTGACGATCTGCAGGTGGTCGAACGCCAATCGCACCTGCCCTGAAACCACCTGGTCGACTGGCTTCCAAGCCGCCTCCAAGGCATCCGTACCGGCAACCGGCTCGGGGAGACCGGGCGCGATCGCCAAGTACGCCACCGACACCACGCGCCCGCGAGGATCACGGTCGGGCGCACCGTAGGTGCCGAGTTGCTCAATGTGCAGCTGCGCCCCATCGAGATTTGCTTCCTCTTGGAGCTCCCGTAGCGCCGCGTCATAGATATCTTCTCCGGAGTTGTTCAGGAAGCCTCCGGGCAGCGCCTGACACCCCTTAAACGGCTCGATCCCCCGTTGGATCAGCAGCACATGGAATGTCGCGGCCCGCAGGGTCAAGATCACGAGGTCAACGGTCATGAGCACCGCTGGTGGTGACCAAGGTTCTTCAGCTTGCGCCACAAGCAATCATCCTTTACTGTCAAAGTGACAGTAATAATAGAACACGATGGAGCTCATGGCAACCCGCGATTTCCAAGGCGCGTTTCCTCCGCTCAAGATGGGCTCGACTTCACTCCCCCGACACTCGCCGCTGGCGCCAGGATCCATTTGTGAAGAGGTGCCCACTGCTTGTCTGTGGGCATGGATGAGCGAGTGCTGGCCGACTCCGACCGGCAACTCGACCGCCATGTGGCCCAGACGCGTCCGTCGCCCGCGAGATCGCCGAACAGATCCCCGCCAAGGAGCCCGACAACCTCTCCGCCATCGAGACGGCCGTCGACTACCACACGCCGACCTCATCACCCGCATCTGCGCACGAAGCAGCGGGATGGACTCCGAACAGGTACTCACTCTCGCCATCGACCGGGCCCACTCGACAACGCCGACCCCGTCGCCGCTGTCCTCATCGGCCGCATCAACCACCATATGGAGCACCACATCCCGCCCCGGCCGGCGCCGAACCGAGGCACAGGATCTCGACCGTTACGGCGCCCTCCTGGAGAATCACCTCCCCGACGCGAGCTCGACTCCGACACCACGCTCCACCCGCGGCCGGTCGCGACTCCCGCCAACGCCGTCCACCACGCCGAGACGTCGCGCCCCATCGATCGCTACCGTGCCGAACTCCCCGAAATCCTCGGCATTGACCTCACCGACCGAGTCACTGCCGAGCGGGCCTTGCCCGCCATCGTCGGATCTCCGCACCACGTCAAGGAAGCCGCTGAGGCTCTCCTTCGCACTGCCGCGCAACACGACTTCGAAAGCCTGAACTTGATCGCCCCTAACCTTGCCTGGCGCATCGAACGCCAGAACTGCCTGATCGAACTCAATCCCCACCCACCAGCCAAGCCTGGCCCGCCCTCGCCTGAACCATCAAAGTCTGGGAAAACCATGGCGGCGACGCCATCGAACTAATTGACGAACTCCCCCCAACCGAAACCTCTCGGACCTCGCTCTGGAGGCCCGGCCACGAACTCACCTGGCACCGACGCCTCGAAGGCATCGAGAACGCCCCGCACCCACTCCCCTGGGCCACAGCGCCGAACTCGCCACAGGGGGTGCGCCGTGGTGCTTGATCGCTGACTCTTTCCCAACTGCGAGAAGCCCGTCGCCGTCTACGTCAGCTCCGTGCACGCCTGTCCAGAGCGCAGTCGGCTCGTCCAGCGCAGCAACGGGTTCCGCTACCCGGCCTGCATCCGCCACGACGCCGCACTCATAGAACAGCTCGGCACGCCCTCGACTGGGCCACCGTCGCCCAGCCCGTTGGGCGTACTCGCTTCCACCGCACTGAGTATTAGTCTCGCGGTCAGCTTCTTTGCCGCGGCGCATCGATAGCGTCATGAAAGCCATCTTGCCCGCGGTGAAGGTGAAGAGCCCGCCGTGATCAGAGCCGGAGGAAGGTAGGGGGCTCGTCGTCGGCTTCGAGAGCCTTCACGGTGACCGGATCAGCATAAGAGACCCATGCCTCGGGTTTGGTTGAGCGAATCCAGATGGGTGCACCTACCAGTACGTGAAGCCTGCCGCGTGCTCTGGAGAAGGTGGCCGTGTAGTGGATCTTGGCGAGCCACTCGGCCTTGCGACAGTGGCCAAGGGTGTAGGCACGGCGCCAGGGGCGGACTGGGTTCTCGCCGAGGATGTCGCCTTGGTGGTAGGACAATCGGTATGCGAAGCGGCAGAGTTCGTCCCTGTCTTGGTCATCGTCATCGACTCGGGCATTAAGGGTGTCGGGGTCGACGTCATCGACGGTGGCTCGAAGTAGGGAGTCGAGACCCATGAAGGTTGAGGCGGTCCACCCGTTACCTCGCCACTCGGGAAACTCGGGGTCTTGCCCGCAAACGTTGGTTCGGCTCCCGAATAGGCAGACCGCGACGTCGGTTCCCGTCTCGGTATAGCTGATGGGGATGAAGGCGTTCATCACGCCTATGTCACGCCTGTTGATGGACTTGATGGCGCTGAAAACGACTGGACTGGTCCCGCCCGCGTAGTTGACGGGTTGGGTGAAGGACAGGTCTGTGACGACCTGGTCGGAGAGCTGCTTCGAGATGAGGCGGGCCTTGGCCGTGCGGTCGTCAGAGGCGCTCTCACTTGACATGCTGAGTTTCAGAAAGCCGAGGTTGACCCCGAACGTCCATGTTCGCTTGGACGGTCCATGCGATCCTGCAAGGTTCGCGGCTAGCCGCTCTGACCAGTAGTAATACTCGTTGAATCCGCTCCGGTCCATCAGGAGATTGAAACACGAATCTGGTCCGGCGAGGGTTCATCGGCTTGGGAGCTTGGTGGGCTGCTCGGGCAAGGGTCCGGGTTCTCCCATAGAGGCCGCACGGAGGGGCACGTCCATGGCGGTGAAGCCAAGAGCGGGTTCGTCGACAATGCAGTTGTTTGTCGTGTCTTCGGTTGCCGCTCACGGGCTTTCGACCTCTTGTTTGCTGGTGTTGAGGTCGTGGCGTTGCAGGATGGCCCAGACGGTGGATTCGGCAATGTCGAGCCGTTCGGCAGCGAGGTGGTTCTGGATGCGCCGGGGTCCCCAGCCGGTGCGGCGGCGGATGTCGCAGATGCGCTGCTCGAGTTCAGGGGCGGTGCGGCGGGGCTGTTCGGCGGAGCGGTGGCGGGAGTGCTGTACGGGCAGTAGTTCGGCCGGGGGTGTCAGTCCACTGGCGAGCAGGTCGGCGGCGCGGCGATAGACGTCAGGGCGCCAGGCCGCGTAGATGTCCGAGGTGGACGAGGGCCGCCGGTGGCCGAGGCGGTGCGCGACGGCGACGATGTCGACGCCGCCGACGATGAGCTCGGTCGCCGCGTAGTGGCACAGGGCGTGGGTGCGCGTGTCGATCCCGATCGACCGGCCGATGAGCTTGAGGCGGTGGCTGAGGTAGCCGGACCCCTGCCTGGCGTGGTCGGGTTGAGAGAAGTACAGGTACTCCTCTCCGGTGAGGGCCTCGCCTACGGCGCTGCGGCAGTTGGCGATGCGGTCGCGCAAGGCCTCCAGCAAAGCCATGGTCGCGGTGTCGAGCGCGAGCTATCGTGAAGTGCCCCTGACTTTGGTGGGGTCGATGAAGCCCGGCTCCGGTCGAAGTCGACGTGTTTGAGCTGGCACCGGGCGATCTCGGAGCGGCGGGCGCCGGTAACAGCATCAAACGCCTCGTCCACGGCACCTCGAACCGCCCCCCAGCCACCGCCAACCGCCTCACGCCCGCTCAGCGAGCCGACCTCATCCACGAGTCCCACACCAGCGGCTTCTCGCAGCAAGACCTCGCCGAAAAGTTCAACGTCAGCCTCGGCACCGTCAAACGCATCCTCCGCAGTCACACCACGGAAGCTTGAAGCCCGCCCAAACCACCTGCGTAATCACGCAGAATCTCAGATTCTGCCGAAACGGTCACATACAATAATGAGCAACAGGAGGAACTCGCGCCCGCTCATGCGCAGCGGAAACGGCGCTCCTCCGTACCGCCAAGTTCGCCGAAACTCGGTGAGCGCGCCGAATCGCTCCGCGGAACGACTCCGGGCCAAGAGGCGGTCCGTCACGAGGTGGTGCGGGTGCGACAGCAGGCAGCCGAGTCAACAGCAGGTTCGTTCCCCTCAAGCCTGCACAATCTCCACCGCCTGGCCGAACAGCTGACCATCACCGCCCCGAGCGTCGACCAGAACCTACGTGTTGTGGTCACGGTCCCGACTCTGCACCTCGCGGGTGTGGCAGCCGCCCTCGGCTCCGTATTGGCACCGTTCGAGTGTCTGGACTGTGCGCACGCGAAGCTCGAACCCGGGATCCGAGCCGCCAGCTGGGTCTCTGGGCAGCTCAAGGACTTGCGACTCCGCGAGGTGAACGATCTGGAGCTGGACTTCGGCGGTTTCCGGCTGCGCGGCAACCGCGACAGCGTCCACCGCCTGCCCGCAGGGTTCCCGCAGCGGAGTGATACGCGACTTCCGGATGACGCTCGGCATGAAGTCGCGGAGGCGCTCGGTTGCGCAGAAGGTGTCGCCGGGCAGCGACTCTCCGCTGCGGCCGCCCATCCAGTCGTTGTCGCTGGTGAGCCCGGCACATTCCGTGCAGACGTTGACCTCCTGTCCGACGCGGCTGCCTCCCTTCACCTTCAAGGTCGACTGCTCGCTGGAGCAGGTCTGCAGGACTGGTTTCGATACCCAGTGTTGCTGATGGGCTCGATTCCCGACGTTGCCGACGTGCCGTGGGCAGCCGAGCTGTGCCCGCGGCTGGTGGTCATCACCGGGTCAACTGGGTGGATCGCGAGTTCACGACGGAACTGGCCGAGCGTGCCGCTGCTTGTACTGCTTCCTCGACGCTCCCCCGCCGCAGCTGACGCCGCGGCTATGTTCAAGGAGTCCGGATGGCCAACGCCCACTGTTGTGCCCGCGGAGCTCGGCTCGCTGTTGCAGCCGACGGCGGGACTGGAAGTGCTGTGCGTGACCGAGCCGAAGGCCGTCCCCGTTGACGAGGACCTATGGTGAGCTCACTTGCGAAGTGGTTCGCAACGTGGCTGACCGCGCAGCAGCCATTGGTAAGCACCTCGCGCGTCCAGTGGCGGGAGTTGGAGCGGACGACGGCCGCCGCCGCAGCGCTACGTCCGTTCGCCGGGATGTCATCAGTGGCAGCAGACAGTTTGACGTCGGTGTCTGGGGCCTGGCGTGTACTGACGGCAACTCCCTTGCCTGCAACTGAATCGGCAGCCGGCCTCTCAGACCTGCTTGGCGACATAGAGCGTTTTCTTGCCGAACACCCGCATCACAGCCTCTGCGAACAGCTGCGGCCGCTCCGCGAGGCGCTTGGGGAGCTCAAGGACTCGTCGTCCCCAATCGCCGCGCGGGTGGCAGACGTGCTGCGTGAGTATGGCGAGACTGATGGCGGGCATCCCGAGGCGATCTTGATCGTGCCGCGCAGGCAATGGCGAAGGCCGGTACGTCGGTGGCTGGCCAGGGAAGGCCTCGATCGTGTCGACACTGCCTGTCCCACCGACCTGCGAACCGCCCCGGTATCGCACAGAGCTGTCGTGCTCGTCGGTCACCTTGCAGCGGCTTTCTCTTCGGCCTTCAAAGCTCCTGAGGTGACGCTGAGAGAGAAAGGCTGGCTCCTGACGGCACCGGTCGCTCCCTTGGTGCGGCTCATCGTTCCTGCAGATGTTCCGCCACTTCGCCCCGAGGACCTTTGGCTGCTCCCGAACCAGGCCAGGCCGCGGCTCGTGCTGCATGACAGCGGGCCGCCAGGAGGCAGGCAGGCATCACAGGAGTGGCTTTCCGGGCTCGACGCTTCGAAGAAACCTCGACGGACCCCCCACCCAACCGTGACCTCAGCCGAGGAGCAGGCGCAGGCAGTTGAAGTGCAGTTGGCCTCGGGGCACGCCGTGTTCTTCCACCCCGAGGTCGGGCCGCGGCCGCACGAGGTGGCGATTGACGAGGAGACCGGATCGATTGCTCTGTCCTCCGTGCCGATGGCCGCTGTGACAACAGGCATGGTGATTGCGGAGCGGATCGGCAGTGCGCCACGCCAGCAGGTGGAGGCACGGGCGAACGAGTGGCTCGAAACGCGGCAGGGCTGGTCCATTGACCGCATCAATAAAGTCCGTGGGTACGCCGCGAGTTTGAAGTCGGCCTTGCGTCAAGCGCTCGCTGAGCATGGGCAGGCAAGACTGCACCGAGAGCTGACTCGAACGCTCAGCAATGACTATGCGCGAGTGCTGCTGCGCAACCCGCTAGATGCGTCATACATTGCCCCGCAGAGCCGGGCCGCATTCGCCGCTCTAGTCAGGGCAGTAGGTGCGTCCGACCTGTTGGACAGGTTCGACGACCTGGTAATGGTGCGTACCGCGCAGCGACAAGCGGGCGAGAACATCCGCCGAGACCTGCTCACGCTCCTGACGGACCACGCGTGGGCGACCGACATCGACGAGGATGGTTGGGCGGTACTGCATGCTGGCGAGCTCGGGTCCTTGTTGCTCGCAGTGGTGACCGCTCGGCTCGACGAGCCTGTGGTAGTCCCTGCCGCATGGCTTGGCGTACCCATCGACAAGAAGGGCCAGCGCGTCACCGCACTGGCCGCAAAGGAGGGGCGTTCGTGACACCGGAGAAGACTCGAGATCTTGTCATCGACGCTGTGCGTCGGGACCTGCTCGGCCCGCTAGCCGACACCGAGGGCACCTATCCAGGAGCTGCGCCGATCAGGCTCGGGCGCGGGCAGAACATCGACCGGCCCAGGGACCTGAACCGTCTCTTCGTCGCGGACGACGGCGCCGAGGTGCTCCGGGAGCCACCGACAGCACGCTACATCGTGGGTGCCTTGTACCCGGTGCTGCGTTCAGATGAGGAGCACGACCTCGACGACGAACAAGGGCCAAAACAGCCAAACGCGGACGACGCCGGCGATGACGCTGCCGAGGTGGCTCCGCGACCGGCGAAATCTGCTTCAGACGCCGCCGATGATGAGGAAGCCGTGATTGAGGACCTTCCCAGGGACCGACCTGGGCGGCCGGCGTCGTTCGGATTCTCGTTCGTCGTCGCCGAGAAGACGTCGACTCTGGAGCTATACGTGGACGGTGCACGGTATGAACCTTTCCCGTTCAGCTACAAGGGCACGTTGTCCACCGGATGGCACCGCGTACCGGTGCACGCCGAGGTGAGGGTGCCGCTCCGTGGCGACGGAGAGCAGCTCAGAACTTGGGAACCAGTCGTCGTCGGCCCACTGCACCTCGAGGTGGGGGTACACGCGCGGGTGGCGGCCGACGGGCTTCGAATTGTCACCTGTTACCTGGTTAACCGGACAAAGACAAATAATCTGGAGTTGTCGGAACGGGTGTTGTTCGGAGCAAAGCTCACTGCGGCGGTGCCAGCGGCGCAGCTCGCTGACTATCCGGATCGAGACGCCGACATGACGCCGGAGGCGGCGAGCTTGCGGCTGCTGTACGCAGATGCGCCGATACGCGCCGTCGGCCATGGGGCCGACGCTGTCGTGACGATCCGAAACGACATCGCTTTGGTCTGCACGGAGTCGTTGCCGGTTGCCACCATCACTGGCACTACGCCGGACATCGCCGATTCGGCGGGCTCGCTTGAGGTTGACATGGACGCCCTCGGACGGTGGGACGCTGACGCTGTCGAGATCGTCGAGCGGATGATCTCCAGCTACCGCGAGTGGATCAGTGATCTGGCGCGAGACGCTGCGAAGTTGACCGGGCCAGCGCGCAAGACTGCCGAGACGCACGAGCAAAACTGCAGGGCCTTCGCGGACGACGTCGCTGCCGGCTGGGCCCTGGCGGCGTCGGGGCCTGTGCACGAGTGTCTGCGGTGGACGTCAGCGGCGATGGCACAGCAGCGACGCAGCTATGCCGCGCCGACCCGTGAAGTGAGCGTGACCAACGGGGCGGTCACGGTCGCCGGCACCGAGCCGGAAAACGTCGGCAGTGCCCGTTGGCGGCCGTTCCAGCTGGCGTTCCTGCTAGCGAACCTCGCGCCAGTGGTTGACCCAGCGCACGTTCGGCGCGGCGTGGTCGATGTCATTTGGATGCCCACGGGGGGTGGCAAGACCGAGGCGTACCTGGCGCTGGCGGCCTTCACGATGCTCTTCCGACGCCGGATGGAGCCCACCGCTGGTGGAACAGCGGTCATCATGCGCTACACGCTACGCCTCCTCACCGCGCAGCAGCTGCAGCGCGCCGCATCACTGTTGTGCGCACTGGAGACGCTCCGCGCCGCGAACCCCGAGGTACTCGGCCGAGAGCGGTTCTCTATCGGGGCGTGGCTCGGCCGGGCCAGCACCCCCAACTGGCGCAAGGACGCGCTCCGAGGCCTTCGCCTTCTAGCCAACCGGCGACGCGGCGCAACGCGGCCGTTCCTGCTGTCCCGCTGCCCAGCCTGCGCGGCTGCATTCGGGGACGTCGCAGACGGGCAGGTGCTCGGCTATGGGGTCCAATCAACCCCGAAAGGCCACCGAATGCAGGCCTCGTGCCCCAACCGGGCGTGCGCGTTCCACCTCAGCCGCACGTCGCAGGGACTGCCGGTCTACGAGGTGGATGAGGACATCTACTCGAAGCCGCCGACGTTTCTCGTTGCTACCGTTGATAAATTCGCGCAGCTTGCGTGGAACGACCGCGCCCGAGTCCTGTTCGGCCTGGATGGCGACGGGTCGCGGAAGCGGCCCGCTCCAGAGCTAGTCATCCAAGACGAGCTGCACCTCATCTCCGGGCCGTTGGGCAGCCTCGTCGGGCTGTACGAGTCCGCGATCGACCAGCTATGCCGGCACGACGGTGGCGGCCGACCACACGTGGTTGCCGCAACCGCCACCACCCGCGCGTATGCGCGGCAGGCGGAAGCGCTGTACGCCTGCCCCGCCGCGCAGGTTCGACTCGTGCCACCCCCCGGTCTGACCGTCGACGACAGCTTCTTCGCGCAAGCCGACACAGCGAGCCCGCCGCGGGCCTTCCTCGGTGTCTGCGCCACTGGCGGTGGCAAGTTTGCGCACACACAAATGCGGGTGCTTGCAAGCCTGGCACACGCCGCCTCAGCGCTCGAGCAGCAGGGCGCACCCGTTGACCCGTACTGGACCAACGTCGTGTTCTTCGGATCGCTTCGCGACCTCGGGCAAGCGAAGGCGCTCATCTCGACCGACCTCCGCACCTACGCATGGCGTCTCGTTCGCGCCACGGGCATTCGCACCGGCAAGCCCAACAGCGACGGAGAACGCAAGGCCATACGGACACTCACCGACGCGGAGCTGACCAGCGCGTCGAGCAGCTCGGCGAGCGAGGCCCTAGAACGACTAACCCGACGACGTGGCCAGCAGGGAGCCATCGACCTCGCACTCGCGACGAGCGTCATCGAGGTCGGCGTTGACGTCGACCGGCTCGGCTTGCTCACCATCGTGCGCCAGCCGAAAACTGCCGCGCAGTACATCCAAGTCGCGGGCCGTGTCGGCCGTAAACCGCGCAACGGGCCCGGGCTCGTTGTCGTCCTGCTCAACCCGCTGACCAGTCGCGACGTGAGCCATTACGAACGGTTCACATCCGTGCACCAGCGACTCTATGCAGCTGTGGAGCCGGCGAGCGTCACCCCGTTCACCGACGCCGCACTCACTCGCGGGTTGCGTGGCGCGCTCGCGTCGATTGTCCGACAGGTTCGCGCTGCAGGCAACGACCGCGTCCTTCCTGACGACATTGCGCTGACCAGAGCCGCCGCAGAAGACATCAGTCGACGAGCGGCCCGACTCATCGGTCCTGAAATGAGGAGTCGCCTCGACGCACTGTCTGAGGCTGCACTAAACGAAGTACAGACTGCCGTCGACGAACAGCTCGGCTGGGGCGTGGCGGGACAGCGCGGCGTGCAGTTCCTGCGCCCCCTTGAAGACCCGGCACCGATCGATACCGCAAGCTGGCCCATCCCGACATCGTTGCGCAGTGTCGACGCCGACGCGGCCCTGCGCATCGACGAAAGCTGGCTACCCGCCCGCATCAGCAAAGCCGAGGAATCGGAGCCCAGCTCCGCGACCCAAAAGACGCCGACCGAAGCCAGCGAGGAGGACACCTGGTGAGCCGCCCCCTATTCATTACACCCGTACGTCGCGCTCACTTGATCGCGCCATTCGGTCCAGGCTCACTGCTGCTTACCCACAACCGCGTCAGCGCCGTTGTGTCCGCACCGGCGACTTGGCTGCGATCCCTGCCGTCGCGTGCGCCTGGCTCAGTCCCGGTCCTCGATGAGCTCACCATCACCGACCGGCACCTGCAGGCGGCATCCGGCGTCGAGCGGTTCGTGACACCTTGGCCGGCCGGAGACAACCCCTCACATGACACCGACTGGCTCGTGCCCGCAGTGCGATTCCCGCTCGCTGAGGCATGCAGCAACCCAGATTGCCAACGGCTCGTACGACGCGACCCGGCAGACGCGAACGAAGGACGCTGCAACGCTTGCTCGTCGCCGAGCTCGCGGCGCGGCAGGTGGCCAACATTCCAGGCCGCGCTAATTATTGCGTGCGCTGAAGGACATCTTGACGACATGGACTGGGCAGGATGGCTGCACAATCAGGACGGACCCGCCTGCTCCAAGCCCGACGTCCGGTACCAAGTCTCTGGGGCCGCCGACCGTCCCGTACTGACATGCAAGGGCTGCGGTCGAAAGGAACAGTTCGACCCGGCCATCGACTTCCCATGCACCGGTGCGCGCCCGTGGCTCCCTCATGCCGGAACCGAAGACTGCACGAGGCGCGCGAGACCGGTTGAGCGAACGTCAACGACCGTGTACTACGCCTCGCAACTGTCGAGTCTCACCATCCCCGTCGCCGGCGCCGACAACCCGGCGCTGCTGCACGCGCTCACCGACAACGCCACCCTGCGCACCTTGCGCCAGCTCGTCCGCACCGCAGAAGTCGTCATCAACATCACCACAGTGGCGACCAAACTCGGCATTCGCACCGACGAAGAGGAAGTCACCCGACACCTCGACGCGCTCGAGCAAGATCAGGTTGTCGGCCCAAGCCGCGTCGACGAGCTAACCGCACTGCTATCTGCTAACCACCCCCGGCGCACAACCGGCGCGCTGCCCGACCTTATCGTCGAGCCCCAAGACATCGAGGCATACCGCAACAGCCGCCTCGGTAGGATGCTGTCCGCCATCAGCCTCGTCCCTCGCCTCCGTGAGACACGCGTCCTCGCTGGCTTCAGCCGCATCGAACCCTCGCGAGCCGATCCGACGACCGGGTACGCCCAAATGTGGGGGAAGCCGCTGCCGGAGACATTTGCGGAACACTCCAACGACAACTGGCTGCCCGGCTACCAGGTTTTCGGCGAGGGCCTGTTGTTCATGCTCGATCCGGATGCGGTAGCCACGTGGGCAACTCGGGCTCGCACGGACGCGCGGCTCGAGAACGCGGCACAGGCAGCGCTCACGCAGGACGAACCCGCACAACCACTGCCTTGGCTGCTCGCGCACACACTCGCACACCTCATCATGCGTGCCGCCGCGCCGCACGCGGGGTACCCGTTGCCAGCGCTACGAGAGCGCATCTTCACCGTCGACAACCGAACCGCATTCCTCATCTACACCGCGGCCGGCGACGTACATGGAACCTTGGGCGGTCTCGTCGAGCTCGGCCACCCGCAGAGCCTCGGTGAGATCCTCGAGGCCGCCGTTGACGCAGCAACCTGGTGCGACACCGACCCTGTCTGCGCAGAGGATGCTCCCGGGCCGCGCGGACGCGGGTCCACACCGGGTGCCTGCCATCACTGCTTGCTAGTACCTGAGACCTCCTGCGAGGCATTCAACCGCGGACTGGACCGGGCTGTCCTCAACGGGCACAACAACACGCGCAGCTTCCTTCGGTAACGGCACACAAATGGGCCGCCGAACCACCCGCGGCGTGGTCGGCGATGACGCGATCGGCCAGACTCCAGCTGACGACGGCATCACTGCGCACAGCCGCCGCTCCGATCTGTGGAACTGGTCTCATGGCCGATTGGCGGCAATCTTGTCGAACTCGACCACGATCAAAACGCCACCTTTGCATGGATTGAATGCCACCCGAGCCTGCGATCGCGGTGCAGGTGTCTGCGGTCGATGGAACTCCCGTGCAGGTCACAGGCTGGAGCATCGACTATCCCGGGGGCGAAAGGCTCGATTGGCTCATCATCTCCATGGAGCTCCCTAATGTTCCATCAACCATAATGAACCAGCAATTCCCAATGACGACCGACCAGGGGCTGGGGGAACGGTCTATGTCTCGCTCGTTCCCTCTCTAACCACCGCTGAACAACCCGGGGGCACACTCGCTGATGGTCGCCTGCGCATTCGGTTCGGCGCCCGCGCCGACTGGAGAGATGACAGAAGCATCGCGTCCCAAGCCGGTGTCCTCCGGTAGACACGCAAAAACGGCCCGCCCCTGTGAGGGCGGGGCTCGAGCGCGATCAGAGCTTCGGCCAGCGCTGTTCGAGGACACGGAACAGCGCGTACTCGCCTAGTTCTCTCCACCTGGGCCATCGGGCGAGAGTGCACCGAGCATCTGTAGTAGTCGGGCTTCATCTGAGTCGGGGTCGTCCAGCCTGGCAGTTTGGATGTCAGCAAGCGCCCCCGCAAGCGTCACTTCGGTAGCTTCTGCAGATTCCATCTCCTGCTCGACCTGGTTCAGCAGCGTCGTCAGCACGGATTCCTCTCTGGGGCGCCAGTGCCCCTCGTTGATGCTGTGCCGTATGGCCTCAAGACCATCTCGCGCAGATGGTGTCGCAGCGCCCCACTGCTCGGCTCGGCGGCGGTGGAGAACGGACATCCATGAGAGGCGCACGAGCTTGTCAAGGACCACCGTCGCAGGCTGGTCAGCCCTCACTTCCGCTGTATGCAGTCCCGCGGCCGCTGCATAAGAGCGGGAGTAGTCGGGAGGAGCCGGGAGATACGGCCGCGGTCCGAGGCGTGAGACCCAGATGCCTCCGATGCTGACTTGGTCGCCAACTCGCGGCGCGACGATCGCATTCGCCTCAAGCTGGCTCCTGAAGCTGTCGTCGAGCCGTTCGGCTGCTGCCAGTGCGGTATGCCAGGCGCGGAGAGGCATCGTCACGAGGAAGGCGAGATCTCCAGTTCCATGCGGAGTCCCCTCAGGAAAGTGAAGGACCTGAATTCGCCGCTCTGGGACATCATCGAAGGCGGCGTCGAGTATCGCCGTCTGCCGATCAACCGCTCGCTGGACGGATGTCTCGAGGAACACCTGCATGGCGTGCTCGTCGCCGAGCCGCAACCGTATGAACTCAGATGGCTCTCGCAGGGACGCCGCAGCCAGCGCAGACAATCGCTTGAAGTGCTCGATGAGCGCCTCAGGAATCGGTTCGCCGAGGTCAGAAAGTACGGGCGCACTGACCTCCCTCGCCTTGCTCAATCGGTTGGCGGCATCCTTCAGAGTCTTTTCTAGTGCCGACCGCGGAGCCGTACTGCCGATCGCGCCAAGCGCACTTGTGGCGTCCGCGAGCGCGGTCGCGGTTGGATCTGGCTGTCTCTCGCGTGCGTCTGCCTTCGCATGGGATGCAGGAAGGCCTTCGTCAAGGGACGGCGGTTCGGGTTGCAGCATGTTTGCTCGTCGCTGAGCTACTTCGACTCGCGCGACCCAATCGCTACGGCGGCGGATGTTGTCGGTGGTTTTCAAGCGGTGGGGCGCTTCAGCGGCGAGTGCGACGAGTTCGGCTCCGAGGCAGGCTTCCGCAGTCAGGAGTTCGGTCCAGGTTTCGGCCGCGGCGAGTCGGCGGAGTGCGGCACAGAATCCGACGTTGCGTCGAACTCCGGTGCGGTCTGTCCTGACCGCCGTGGAAATCAGGCGTCGAGCGGGCTCGTAGCCGTCGACCATGAATGGGCTGCCAGACGGGGAGTAGGTGCGTACTCCCACCGCGGGCGCGTCTGGACAGGCGGAGGCGATTCGGTTCGCGAGGGCTATGGCGATAGCTTCGAGCGTATCTGCGTTGGGGCGATCGTCGGCTTCCCACGGTAGCGCTTCGCTGATGGCTTCGTTCTCACTAGCCTGGAGGACAGAGGCGTGGGGGACGTCGCCCTCCATTGCGATGGCAAATGCCCATGGTTCGGCCTTCGCGATTACATTGGCGCGATCCTCAATCGATCCGAGTGCGGCGGTGTCGGTGTTTCGGGGAAGCAGGTGGAAGAGCGCTTCCGTGAGTCGGGCCCAGTACGCTGCGTCGGCGCGGTTGGAGGGCAGTGAAAAGTGTCGGTACACCTGTTCGATTTGGGCTTGCTCTAGGGGCACGGTGCCGGCGAGCGCTTCGAGCAACCGCACCGCGTCTACGAGACTGGCGTTGACTGCTGTTTCGACGATGCGCGCGGAGTCGAGCGCCGAGGATAGTTCGGTCAAGACCACCTCAGATCGCTCCGGCATGGCCCTGACAAGAGCGCTGAAGGCTAGTTTGAGCGCTCGCGAAGTCGCGTCACCGGCCTCAACAAACGTGCCCTGACACTTTATTCCATATGCGACGGAAGCGGCAGTAGCAATTGACCAGCCTTCTGGGAGATCGTCGGCAAATGCTGGTAGGCAGGCGCGGGCGTAGATGAGATTGTCGGCTCGCTCTGCACCTTCGAGTAGTTCGGCAAGCGTCGCGGCGTCCAGGTTCGGCGACGCGCGGAGATGCTCGGCGAGCGCGCCCGCTACGTACGGCGCCCAACGCGGGAAGCGCTCGGCGGTTCGTCGCAGCAGCCAGCTCGCTTCGCTGGTGGTCACAACCCGTGCCACCTCGGCGAGCGTTTCACCGAACGTGGGGGGCGGTGCATCATGGAGCTGCTCGGCGAGCGTGCGCGAGCGAAGCTCGTGGAGGCCACGCCAGGTGTCGCCGTCGAGGACGATGAAATGCTCGCCTTGGAGGACTTCGAGGGCGTCGCCGAGATCTTCTGATGACACGCTCGGCACGAAGGCTGCCTTGATCGCCTCGACAGGTAGCGCAAAGCCCAAGCTGTGCGCTCCTGTGATCAACCGAGCTGCACGACGTTGCAGTTCACGGCCGGGATCGCGGAGGCCAGCGGCCTGCTCGGACAGGATGAGATGCAGCCGCTGACCTCTGAGCAGCAGCGCGAGGTACTCCATCAGAAGTCCGTCACAGCGCTGGAAGGCTTCGGTCGAAGCCATCGCCGGCGACAGTCCTGCCTCGTCCAACCGTTGGGCGATTCGCTGGGCGGTGTATTCGTCCAGCGTGGGTCGGACGATGTGCGCGACACCACGTGCCAATCGTGGATGGAAATCCTCGGCGCGGCATGCGCCGAACAGGATGACTCCAGGCAGCTCTCGCAGCGCGCCGACCACGTCGGGCCAGTTCTCCATGTGCGGTCTGCCCAGGTTGTCAGCGACGACGATGACCGGCGATTCCACAGTCGGTCTCGCCAATTGGACATGGCGACGCAACAGGAGCACATCTTCGTCGCTCTTGACTCGCCGGACCCGGACTATCCGCGATCCGAGCACCGCGTCGCGCGCTGCGCGCCAGAGGAGGACCGACTTCCCGCAGCCGGACGGTCCGACCACGAGCGCATACCGTTGGTCCTGAGCCGCATCGACCATAAGGGTCATTTCGTGGGGGCGAAGTACATCGAGACCGTCGGCAATGTGGCCTGGAGCGCCATCCACGCCAAGGTAGAACTGATCGGGCCGAACACCGAGGTCAGTAGTGAAGTCCGCCGATCCGCATACTCCAGCAGCAACCGCCGCGCTGAGGCCTGCGACATCGACGGTCGACTGAATCTGTTCGATCAAGGTGTCGATGTCGCCAGGGGCAGTAGCCACGGCATTGTCCCGGCGACGAGAGCGCTGTTCGGCGGTGGCAGAGGGCAGTCGAGCATAGAGCTCGCTGACAACCAAGGTCGCTACCGACGGGTGGATCTCTGAGTTGGTTCGCAGTAGTAGCTCACTCGAGTCCCGCAGGTTCCATGGCAAACGGACAAGATGTGTCTGTGCCACAAGCCGGTTCGCCAGCGCAGGGCCAAGGTCTCGGCTTTTGAGCAGTTCGATCAGGCGATCGCACGTAGTCGAGGGCAGGTCGCTCAGGGTCGAGTCCCATCCGGTGAAGGAGAGGCCCGACCCCAGCTCGCCGTCAGTGACGAGCACGATGGATCGCACGTTGACGTACTTGTCGGCCTTGGCGGCGTGGTCAAGGACAGCGGCGACGTCCGCTGCCGTCATGGTGCCTGCCCCGGCGCCCTTTTCCTTGACCTGGACGAGGACCCGTGAGCCACTGGAAGTCAGGCAATCGATGTCCTCGAATCCCTCCGGCACAATGCGGGTGAAGTCACGCTCGCCAGCGTGCGCTTCAATGAGCAGATGAGCGGTGACGGCGATCTGCCAGCTCACACCGGCAACATTGCGTGCGCCCTGCCGCAACTTCATCCACAACGCGTCCGCGCCATCACTCAGGACAGGTTCGGCGACTAGGTCGACATGGTCCTGCCGGCGGCTGGGGTTCTTGGGCTTGCGTGGTGGCTTGGGCACGAGCGTCTCCGGTAGGGCAGGTGTTCAGTTCTGGTTCTGGATGCTGACGTTGGTGACATCGCTGTTCGATCGGACGGTGGTCGACGTCTTCGCGCTCCGGTCGGTGAGCGTCGAAGCGATTGCTCGCATCGCTCCGGGGGAGTACACGACCATGATCAGGCCCAGGACGAGCACGATCGGTGCGGTAATGAACGCCGCGGGGTAGTACAGGTCGGTGGGCAGCGCAGTGGCGGTGAACAGGGCAATCGCCCAGGCGGCGCCCACTTGTAGAAACCGTCGCAGCTGGATGCGGTCGTCCATGGCACGTTCGGTCCCCTTCCTCTGGACGTTGACGAGCGTGTGTTCGTTCTTGTCGAACACGCTCGACCAGCCCTCCCACTCGCCCCCGTCGCAGATCAGGTTGAAGCCGACCGAGTTGTTGGGCGGGAGGTATCCGATATTCCAGGAGACCTCGGTGTGCGAGGTACTCGTGACGGTCACGGCGGCTTCAGGTGTGACAGTGGGGTCGAGGAATGCTTCGAGCAGTCTGGCGCCGCTCGGCAGCGCGAATCGCAGCGATTCATCCTTGACGAGCGTGTTCCCGGTATTCGCGACCCGGAACCGGATGATGGTGAGTTTCTCGGTGACGGTGTCGCCGTATGAGATCTGCAGTCGTGATTGCGAACCTGCGGTCTCGATCCGCTGGGGCGCGTCGATATCGTAATCCCACGTCAACTCGCTGCGGAGCGACTTGCGGGCTTTCATGAACTCGATGAGGAACGCACTCAGGAATCCGAGTGCGGCACCGAATGTGCCGATGAGATATGGATTGTTCCAGAGGGGAGTTGAGGAAGGGTCACCTTGGGTGAGGTACTCCAGCATGAGGAGAATCTAGCCGGGAACTAGAGTGACCTCAAGGGGATACTGAGAAGGTGCCCTGGGCGTTACCCGGCCGGAACTCACAGCCGCTCTACCAGGTGATCAGCCGCCAGCAGACGTGCCGCTGTGCGAGGAAAAGTAGGCAGAGAGGGTAATCGTGGGCAAGAGTACCTCGAGGAGACAAAGCAAGGCTGGAAAGCAACCTCGCCAAGACTGGTCCGCCCTGGACCGCCGGATGCTTCACGATGACGCCTCCTGGGTGCTCTCCCTCGCGGAGTCGGCCCAGGGGGATGCGAAATGGGAGGCCCCGATGGGGCTCGGAGGGCTTCCGCAGTTTGCACGCATTGCCTATGAAGGGCTCGAACTGCTCAAGAACCGCCACCCTGACCGCGCAGGTACGATCGCTCTCAAGTTCGCCGACGATATCGCCGCCGCCCGCCACACCATCAAGCTGTTCGATGACAACCAGAAATTCTATGACGGGGTCATCGCCGATTTCACCCGTATCGAAGTCGCGCACAACCGTCGGTTTAGCGCTGACGAGGACCTCGCGATTGTGGAGCTCGGTGGCCGGCTGATCTCAACCAGCCGCATCGCCGCCTTCCAGAGAACACTCGTCCTCGACGCCACTGGAGAACGAGCGCAGGGACGCGGCCACACCTACAACTTCGGCAACGAGATCGGCCGACTGTTCTTTGCGGTTCTCATGGGATTCGGGTTGAGCGAACCGCGCTCCTGCCCCCTGAAACCTCCGGTCGGCCCTCACCCTTCACCGGAGACCACCTCACGTAACGATCGCTACCGCAACTGGTTCGAACCAGAGTTCTCCCTTCCCGTGAAGGATGCCTTGACGGTGGTGGAAACCCACGTCAATACAGCACTGCTCCTCTTCGCCCCGTCAGCATCTGACTTCCCCAGTGCACTGTTTCGCGCCAGGTTCATTACCGCGGCTCATGTGCTCAATGCACTCGAAGAGGTTCAGAAGCGGAACCCTGCGCTGGCGGGGCGGCAGGGGATGTCGGAGCTGTCGACGCTGCTCGCCCTGCCGCAGGTCGAGCGCATCCGTGCAAGCGTTAAGCTCAGGAACAGGTGCATGCACTACGGAGTGCCCTCGCACCTGCAGAACCTGAGCCCGAATAGACTCGGATACGGTCTGGTAGAAGCGACGACCAGTCCTCGCCAAACCTTCGGGCAGGCCAGCGCAGACATACTAGACGTCCTTCAAGCTGCCTCGGATCTGCTGCGGGATTGGCGAAACTCCTGAAGGCTCGGGCCTACATCCGCAGCTGCAGTACCGCGGATCAACATTGAACGCCATCGGAGGGCTGAAGCCCGAGCCCGAACCTCGCGGCTGACAACCCAGACCTAGCTGCCCAATGGCATCCCCCCGCGCCCGCGAGCAGACCCGGGAGATCTGCAAGCGCAACTACCACGACCTGGGCATCAAACTGTTCTGCTCGGCGAAGCCGAACCGGAGTACCGCATCTACGACTTCGACAACTACCGGTATCACGCGGGCCCGAACGTCGAGGTCGGCAACGTCTACCCCACAGGCGTTCTCCCGGATGGTCTACGAAGGCCAAAGGGCCGCAGACCAAGAGGCGATCGTGAACCTGGTGAGCTACGCCTTGGCCGGCAGCCAGCGCTACGGCGCCCTCGTGTGGCCGGTCGACATCCACTCCGACTGGGCCGACTTCCGCCGCCAGCTCACCGCCGGCGTCCAAATGGGCGTCGCCGGCCCTGGTTCACCACCGACATCGGCGGATTCGCCGGCGGAAACATCGGGGACCCGGCGCACCACTAGCTCCTGGTCCGCTGGTTCCAGTTCGGGCCGTTCTGCCCGGTCATGCGCATGGCACGGCGACCGCCGGCCGAGCGAGCGGGTCCTCACCGCCGACGGCTCGCCACGCAACAACGCGGGCGCCCCAAACCAGCTGTGGAGCTTCGGCGAGGACGTCTACGAGATCCCGGTCTGCTACGGCGCGCCTCCGCGAGGCGCTGCGCCCGTACACCCGCCGCCTCATGGACGAGGCGCACACCAACTGGCAGCCAGTCATGCGCGGCATGTTCAAGGGTTCCCGCGGGACCTGATCTGCTGGGAGCTCGCCTACTGGTACATGTTCGGCGCCGATGTGCTCGTGGCACCGGTGGTGCGACCGGAGGCGACGTGCCGCCGCGTCTATCTCCCCGAGGGCGGGCAGCGGATCGACGCCGCGGCGCTCCTCGACGTGATTCCGAACTTCGCACGCGAGGGCGCGCTACCGGAGTTCAAATCCAATACAAGCTCAAGTAGACGGTGCTCAAGCGGGGAGATGAGGTCAAGCGGCGCAACTTGATTCGCGGGCAGAGCATCGCTTCGAACCGAGTCGGAGTCCGTTCACGAACGAACGGAATTCCGCGGGGAGCATTGCGTCGAGTGCTACGTCGTCAAAGACGGTGTGGTCGTCCGCTCACGACCAAATCTACGTACTCATCTTTCGAGTAGCAAGCAACCCAACTGAAGGTACACAAGAGTGCCGCCGGTCGTGGGCGAAGCCGGGATCGCGACAGGTGCAGTGCCACGATCCCGACTCGCGTCTTCAACTGCCGCTCATGGCCTTTCGGGACTCAGACTGCTGGCGTTGAGTTCGTGGCGGCGTAGTACTTTCCAGACGGTGGACTTGTCGATAGAGATGTGCTCGGCGGCGAGATGGTCTTTGATGCGCTTGGGTCCCCAGCCGGTGCGCTGTCGCAAGTCGCAGATGCGCTGCTCGACTTCGGGACTGGTGCGGCGGGTCTGTTCGGCGGAGCGGTCGCGGACGGACGGGGCGGGGAACACGTCGGCGGGGAGTGTCAGGCTGCCGGCGAGCAGGGCAGCGGCGCGCTGATCGACCTCGGGCCGCCAGGCAGCGTAAATGTCGGTGGTGGTCGAGGGGGATTTGTGTCCGAGCCGGTGGGCGACGTCGACGATGCCGATACCGCCGACGATGAGTTCGGTCGCGGCGTAGTGGCGCAAAGCGTGGGGGTGGGTGTCGATGCCGATCGATTTGCCCATGTCCTTGAAGCGTTTGCTGAGGTAGCCCGCTGAACCGGGCTTGGCGTGGTCGGCCTTGTAGGAGTACAGGTATTCCTCCCCGGTCGGTGCTAGGCCCAGGGCACTGCGGCGTTCGGCGATGCGGTCGCGCAACGCCTCCAAGAGCGCCATGGTCGCCGGATCGAGCGCGAGCCATCGGGCGGTGCCCTTGACCTTGGTGCGGTCGAGGAAGATCAAGTTGCGATCAAAGTCGACGTGCTTGAGTTGGGATCGGGTGATCTCGGAGCGGCGGGCGCCGGTGACCGACAGCAGCAGCACGATCGTTCCCCAGTCCGGGTTCTGGGTGAACGCGGCCTCGATCAGCGCGTCCACCTGGGCGGTCGTCGGTGCCTTCGGGGTCACCACCGGTGACTTCGGCCCCCGGATGCGCTTGGACGGATCAGTGGCGAGCCAGCCCCACCGAAACAGCATGCCGCATGTGCCAGTGATAACACTGTGGACCTTACGCAGCATCGACGCCGAGGCACGCGTGCAGACATGGGACTTGCAGCGCCGACCGCACCGATGGCCGGTCAGATCGCGCACCAGGCGGGCGTTGCGTCTGCCCGGCGGATGATGTTCCATGCGCATGCGGCCTCCGCAGCGGATGCGGCACTTGCCGATGTCGCGGTAGAGCCCCTCCGCAGCTTGTACAAAATCGCGCCCGAGTGAGCTGAGAGCGATCGCACCCAGCGTGGGAATGACGTGGGTCTCCGCTAGGTATCGGGATTGGCGCTGACTTATCGCTGCGAGTTCTCCTGCTGCGACATACTCGTCGCGGGTGATGAGCCATTGCCGGACCGCGTCGCCGAAGCTCCATGTGCCTGCTGCCGCCTTGCCGCCATCGGCCAGGGCGACCAGCCGCACGCGAGTGGCCTCGGCCTCATCGCGGTCCTTACAGGACTCGGTGAGGTAGAGCTGCCTGCCAGTTGCGAATTCGACGCCGTTGTAGACACGGACCTGGAAGGCGTTCCCGCGAGAGCGGATACTCCCCCGCGGACGTGAGGGTTGGGAACGTTTGTGAGTCATACTCCCATCATGACCATGGACAGACCCATGGACAGGCGATCAGCCGCGTCGAGGCGTCGCGAGAACGACCGGTTCTACCTGCGCATTCATTCATCGTCGAAAGCGCCTTCGGCCTCCGCATGCGCGGATCCAGAGCCAGGTCGAAGTCCCAGATTGACCGACGATTCGGGACTTGACCTGCGGTTTAAGACCTACGCCAGATCCAAAATAGGCTTCCGTCTGAACCACTTGCCTGTGAGCTTGAAACGGACAAAATTCGCCGGGAAAGAAAAACAGGTCAGAGGCTAAGCCTCTGACCTGCGAAAACGTCGGGCTGACAGGACTTGAACCTGCGACCCCTTGACCCCCAGTCAAGTGCGCTACCAAGCTGCGCCACAGCCCGTTTTTTGCCGCGTTGTCCGCGGCGGTGACAACTTTAGCTCATAGGCTCGGGGACCTCTGAGGCGAGGTCCCCTGTGTGAGCCCGGCTATTTGCGTTTGTCCTTCTTGCGGGATTCGCGGGGTTTGACCACCAGTTCAATGGGCGTGCCGACGAAGCCGAAGTCCTCCCGGAGCTTGCGGGTGATGAACTTCAGGTACTGCTTGTCGAACGGCGCGTTCGTGAAGAGGATGAAGCGCGGCGGTTCGGCGGCGGCCTGGGTCGCGTAGATGACCTTGGGGGCCTTGTTCGCGCGGACCGGGTGCGGTGTGGCGGCCTGGAGGTCGCTGATCCACTTGTTGAGCTCGCCGGTGCTGATGCGCTGACCCCAGCCTTCGAGGGCTTCGCGGAGGGCGCGGGCGATCTTCTCGACGGCGCGGCCGGTCATCGCGGAGACGTTGACGCGGGGCGCCCAGGAGACCTGGCCGAGTTCGCGGTCGATCTCCTTCTCCAGGTAGTAGCGGCGGTCGTCGTCGACGAGGTCCCACTTGTTGAAGGCGAGGACCATCGCGCGGCCGGACTCGGTGACCTGCGTCAGGACCCGCTGGTCCTGCTCGCTGATCGGCTCCGAGGCGTCCAGGAGGACCAGCGCGACCTCGGCGGCCTCGACGGCGGCTTCGGTGCGCAGGGACGCGTAGTACTCGGTGCCGGAGGCGAACTTGACGCGCTTGCGCAGGCCCGCGGTGTCGACGAGGATCCAGTCCTCGCCGTCGATCTCCACGACGGAGTCGACCGGGTCGACCGTGGTACCGGCGACGTTGTCGACGACCGCGCGGTCCTCCCCCGCGATGCGGTTGAGGAGGCTCGACTTGCCGACGTTCGGGCGGCCGACGAGGGCCACCTTGCGCGGGCCGCGCTCCTTGAGCTGCCCGGTGGGCTCCTCGGGGAACGCCCAGATGATCTTGTCGAGCAGGTCGCCCGAGTTGCGGCCGTGCAGGGCCGAGATCGGGAACGGCTCGCCCAGGCCCAGGCTCCACAGCTCGTGGACCTCGGCCTCCTGGCGCTCCGAGTCGGCCTTGTTGGCCACGAGGATCACCGGTTTGCGGGTCGAGCGCAGGATGCGCACGGCCGCCTCGTCGGCGTCCGTGGGGCCCACACGCGAGTCGACCACGAACACGATCACGTCCGCGGTGCGCATCGCCAGCTCGGCCTGGAGGGCGATGGACCTCGCCATGCCCTCGGCGTCCGGGTCCCAGCCGCCGGTGTCGACCAGGCTGAACTCGCGCCCGGCCCACTCGGCGTCGTACGCCACGCGGTCGCGGGTCACGCCCGGCTCGTCCTGCACCACCGCGGCGCGGCGGCCCAGGATGCGGTTGACCAAGGTCGATTTGCCCACGTTGGGGCGGCCGACCACGGCCACCGTCGGGACCGGACCGCGCTCGTCGACGTCGTCGCTCTCGCTCCAACCGTCGTCGTCGGTCCAGGTCGCTTCGTCAGTCATCAATGTCCCTGTTGCTCAGCAAGGCCAGAATCTTGGCCACTACCTCCACGATCGGCAGCGTCGTGGAGTCGATCACCACGGCCCCCTCCGGAGCCTCCAGGGGCCGGGTGGTCTTCGAGTCGGCGGTGTCGCGCCGCTCGATGTCCTTCGCGGTCGCGTCCGCGTCGGCGCCGTTCTCCGCGGCGCGGCGCTTCGCGCGCTCCACCGGGTCGGCCGTCAGGTAGACCTTGACGTCCGCGTCGGGGGCGACCACCGAGACGATGTCGCGGCCCTCGACCACGATGCCCCCCTTGGCGTCGGCGATGATGCGCCGCTGCTCGTCGATGAGGAACTTCCGCACCGACTTGTTCCCGGCCACCGCCGAGACCGCCTTCGTCACGTCGTCCCCGCGGATCGCCAGGTCGGCGTCCTCCCCGTCGACGCGGGTGAAGGGGTCGCCGGGGGTGGTGCCGAACTCGAGCTTCGCGTTCTTCACGGTCTTGGTGACCTGCGCGGTCTGCGAGGGGTCGACGCCGGCGTTGAGGACCGCCAGGGTCGCGGCGCGGTACATGGCGCCGGTGTCGAGGTACGCGGCGTCGATCGCGGTCGCCAAAGTCTTGGCCACGGTCGACTTCCCGGCCCCGGACGGGCCGTCGATCGCGACGACCGGTCCGCTCTTCTGCTCAGGCACTGTCGCGCTCCGTTCTTCAACTGCAAACCAAGCAAACCTACATCATGCCCGGTTCTACCTGGTGAGGTGTGGAATGACCTCACTATTCGCGGGGGGTCAGCGGCGCTCCACCACGCGCGCGCCCATCGGCCACAGCGCCATCGGGATCATCTTCCAGTTCGCCACCGCCAGCGGGATGCCGATGATGGTGACCGCCTGCAGGAACCCGGTGACGAGGTGCGCCAGCGCCAGTTCCCAGCCGAAGAGGATCAGCCACAGGATGTTGCCCAGCAGCGAGAAGCACCCCGCCGACCGGTCGTACACGACGGTGCGCCCGAAGGGCCACAGCACGTACCCGGCCAGGCGCATGTTCGCGATGCCGAACGGGATGGTCACGATGAAGACGCAGAAGAGCAGGCCCGTCAGGAAGTAGCCGATCGCGAGCCACAGCCCGGCCAGCACGAACCAGATCACGTTCAGAATGGTTGACATGCCCGAACATTAACCGGGCCTCGCCCTTGCGTCAGTACAGCCAGCTAGAGTCCGACCTCGCGGAACAGCTCCCCGATCTCGTTGGGGGAGAGCCGCCGCAGGGTCCCCGGCTTGAGGTTCCGCAGCTGGACGGGGCCCATCTCGGTGCGCACGAGGCGCGAGACGTGGTGCCCGACCTCGTCCATGAGTCGCCTCACAATGTGTTTGCGGCCCTCGTGGATCGTGATCTCGATCAACGACTGGCCGGCGTGCTCGTCGATGATCTTGAGCTTGTCGGCCTTCGCCATGCCGTCTTCGAGCTCGACGCCCTTGAGGAGCCGGTTCCAGGTGGCGCGGTCCATGATCCCGGCGACCTGCGCCCGGTAGACCTTCGGCAGGCCGTGCGAGGGGTGCATGATGCGGTTGGCGAGCTCCCCGTCGTTAGTGAGCAGCATCAGGCCCTCGGAGTCGGTGTCGAGGCGGCCGACGTGGAAGACGCGCTGGTCGATGCCCTTGGTGAACTCGGCGAGCGAAGGGCGGCCCTCGTCGTCCTCCATGGTCGAGACGATGCCGCGCGGCTTGTTGATCGCGAAGTACACCTTGTCGACGTCGGTCACGACCCGCTTGCCCGAGACGTGGATGACGTCCTTCTCGGGGTCGACGCGCTGGCCGAGGCGGGCGGGTTCGCCGTTGACCTTCACCTTGCCGCGGGAGATCAGGTCCTCGGCGGCCCGGCGGGAGGCGATCCCGGCCTGCGACAGCACTTTCTGCAGGCGGATGCCCTCTTCGTCAGCGTTGTTCATCTTCCTCGATATCCGTCACGTCGTCCGGCAGGAACGGGGCCAGCTCAGGCAGCTGGTCGACCGTGTCCAGTCCGATCTTCTCCAAGAACAGGGTGGTGGTGCGGTAGAGCGTCGCCGATCCGTCCGGGTCCGTCCCGCACTCCTCGACCAGGCCGCGCGCGAGCAGGGTCCGCATGACCCCGTCGCAGTTGACCCCCCGGATGGCCGAGATGCGGCCGCGGGTGACCGGCTGGCGGTAGGCGACCACGGCGAGCGTCTCCAGGGCCGCCTTGGTGAGGCGGGCGGAGGCGCCGTCGGTCACGAACCGCTCCACGTAGCGGGCGTAGTCGGCCCGGGTGTAGAAGCGCCAGCCGCCGGCTTGGCGACGCAGATCGAATCCGCGCCCGTCGCCAGTGTATTCGGCGCTGAGACGGCCCAGTTGCTCGCGCACCTGTGAACGTGGCCGCTCCAATACCGAGGAGAGGAACTCCTCGCTCAGGGGCTCTTCGGCGATCATGAGGATCGCCTCGAGGACCGCGCCGAGGTCGACGTCGTCGGGGACGGGGCTGGTGGCCGTGACCTCGGGTTCGTCGTCCGGTTCGGCTTGGGCGGGGACGGCGGCGAGCGCGTTGGAGTACTCGTCGCCCTCGCCGGGCGGTTCGTCGGGGGGCGTGTCGGGGCGCAGCGGCGCGGCCTCCTGGCGCGCGCCGGGCATCTTCCAGGTCGCCAGGTCCCGTTCGAGGGAATCCCCCACGTGCTCGGTCATGTGCTCGCTTCCTCCCCCGCTTCCGGTTCCGCGGGCGTGCCCGCGTATTCGTCGACTTCGATCTCGGTGTTGCCGGTGCCGCCGAGCCAGCGCACGGTCAGCTCGCCGAGCGCCTGCATCTGCTCGAACCCGACCAGGGCCTCCCGGTACAGCTCCAGCAGCGCCAGGAACCGGGCGACGACCTCGAGGTGGGTCTCGCAGTCCGAGGTCAGGGCTCGGAAGGTGGCGGTCTGGACGCGTTGGAGGCGGCGGGAGAGGATGACGGCGTGCTCGCGCACCGAGACGCGCTGCATGTGGATGTGGCCGGTGCCGACGGTGGGCGGCGGCTTGGGCTTCATCGCCTGGCCCGCCAAGGCGGCCAGCGCTTCGGGGGTGAGGTCGAGGACGAGCTCGGGGAGCAGGCCCTTGTACCGCTCTTCGAGGCCGACGTTGCGGGGGACGCGGGTCGCGGCGGACTCGACGAACATCGCGAGCGCACCGGCGGCCTCCTTGTAGGCCTTGTACTGCAGGAGGCGGGCGAAGAGGAGGTCGCGGGCCTCGAGGAGGGCCAGGTCCTCCTCGTCGTCGACGACGGTGCCGGGCAGGAGCCGGGCGGTCTTGAGGTCGAGGAGGGTGGCGGCGATGAGCAGGAACTCGGAGGTCTCCTCGAGGTTCCAGGCGTCGTCGAGTCCGGTCACGTAGGCGATGAACTCGGAGGCGACCTGGTGGAGGGCGAGTTCGGTGACGTCGAGCTTGTGCTTGCCGATGAGCTGGAGCAGCAGGTCGAACGGGCCCTCGAAATTGGCGAGCCGGACGTGGAAGCCGCTCTCGGCCTCCTCCGGTTCGCCCTCCCGCTGGGTCGGGAGCTGGGGCGGCTGCTGGTCGGTCACGCACGCAAGCTTAGACGGACGTCTCGGACACCACGCTCGATCCATCGATGTAGGGAGGAATTTGGGGTCAGCGGTCGTGCTCAGGGGCAATCTGACAAGGCTCGTGAGGAGCTAGTACGTGAGCGGAGCGCAGCAGAGCAGTACTTGCGACGAGGGAGCCGCAGCTCAGATTGTTCCTGAGTGCGGGCGATGGCCCCATAATTTGTCGGTGGCGGCGATGAGCTCCCGGGCGAGCTGGCGGTAGGCGCGCGCGCCGGAGGACGCCGGCGCCCAGGTGGTGATGGGCTCGCCGGCGACGGTGGTCTCGGGGAAGCGCACCGTGCGGGTGATGACGGTCGAGAACACCTTGTCCCCGAAGGCTTCGACGACCCGCTGGAGCACCTGGCGGGAGTGCGTGGTGCGCGAGTCGTACATGGTCGCGAGGATGCCGTCGAGCTCGAGGTCGTAGTTGAGCCGCTCGCGGACCTTGTCGACGGTGTCGAGCAGCAGCGCCACACCGCGCAGGGAGAAGAACTCGCACTCGAGCGGGACGAGCACCGAGTGCGCGGCGGTGAGCGCGTTGATCGTCAAGAGCCCCAAGGAGGGCTGGCAGTCGATGAGGATGTAGTCGAAGTCGGGGATGACCGGGCGCAGCACGCGGGCGAGGGTCTGCTCGCGGGCGACCTCGTTGACGAGCTGGATCTCGGCGGCCGAGAGGTCGATGTTGGCGGGGAGCAGCCGCAGGCCGGCGACGTTCGTCTTGACCATGACGTCGTCGATGTCGACGTCGTCCTGCATGAGGAGGTTGTAGACGGTGAGGTCGAGGGTGTGGGGGTTGGTGCCGAAGCCGACCGAGAGCGCGCCCTGCGGGTCGAAGTCGACCAGGAGCACCTTGCGGCCGTACTCGGCAAGGGCCGCACCGAGGTTGATGGTCGTGGTGGTCTTGCCGACCCCGCCCTTCTGGTTGGCCATGGCGATGACGCGGGCCGGTCCGTGGCGCTCCAGCGGCTGGGGCTGCGGGATCTCGCGCTTGTTCGTGTAGGCCTCGGGGTCGGGCGAGGACAGGTCCTCGGTTCCGTCAGCGGGAGGCATCTGCGCGGCACCGCGCAGGGCCGCCCATTTGTCGTTGCTGTCCACACTGCTCATTTCTTCGCGCCTCCGGGTGCGAGGTCGACACCGGGTGCCGGGCGTCTCACCATTGCCTGTCTTAGCGACTGTACGTCAGTGTATCGAGGCTGTCGACGGCTTGGGAGACTCCGAGGCACCCGGCGTGAGTTCGCCCGCTGCCCGGGGCGCGGCCCGGGACCTGAATGGACGTCAGTTCTCGGCGAGCACCTGCGCGATCGGTTTCAGCGGCAGGTGGTGCGTGATCGCCACCGGCTCGTTGACGACCTGCCCCGCATAGGTGTTGAGGCCGAGCGCGAGGGCCGGGTCGGCCTTGAGCGCCGCGACCCAGCCGAGGTTGGCGAGCTTCATGACGTACGGGAGCGTGGCGTTCGTCAGCGCGTACGTGGACGTGTTCGGCACGGCCCCCGGCATGTTCGCGACGCAGTAGAAGAGCTTGCCCGCGTGGGTGAACGTGGGGTCGTCGTGCGTCGTGGCCTTGGAGTGCGCGAAGCAGCCGCCCTGGTCGATCGCGATGTCGACGAGGACCGCGCCGTCCTTCATGTCGGTGAGCACTTCGTCGTCGACCACGGTGGGGGCCTTGGCACCCGGGACGAGCACCGCGCCGATGACGAGGTCGGCTTCGGCGCAGGCGCGCTTGACCTCGAAGCGGTTGGAGACGATGGTGCGCAGGCGGCCCTGGTAGAGGTCGTCGGCGGCGTGGAGCTTCTCGATGTTGAGGTCGAGCAGCTCCACGTCGGCGCGCATGCCCACGGCGATCGCGGCGGCGTTCATGCCCGAGACGCCCGCGCCGATGATGACCACGCGCGCGGGCGGGGTCCCGGGGACGCCGCCCATGAGGGTGCCGCGGCCGCCTTCGGGGCGCTGGAGGTGGTACGCGCCGGCCTGGACGGCGAGCCGCCCGGCGACCTCGCTCATGGGCGCCAGGAGCGGGAGCCGACCGTCGGCGGTCTGCACGGTCTCGTAGGCGATGCCGGTGATGTGGCGTTCGAGGAGCGCGTCGGTGCATTCGGCGCCGGCGGCGAGGTGCAGGTAGGTGAAGAGGGTCTGGCCGGGCCGCATCCGGTGGAACTCGTCCTGGATCGGCTCCTTGACCTTGAGGACGAGGTCGCCTGCGTCCCAGGTGGAATCGGCGTCGGGGCAGATGAGCGCCCCGGCGTGGCGGTAGTCGGCGTCGGTGATGGCGGAGCCGAGGCCGGCTCCGGTCTCGATGTAGACGTCGTGGCCGGCGGCGACGAGCTCGTGGACCCCGGCGGGGGTGAGGGCGACGCGGTACTCGTTGTTCTTGATCTCGCGGGGGACGGCGACTTTCACGTGCGGGTTCCTTCCGAAGCGTTGTGCCAGTTCGGGGCCGGTCGGCATCCCGCACGGGCAGTCTAGGACGCCAGACGTCCTGGAGCGCGCATTCCTTGTGGGTCAGCGGTTCGGACGGCGTCGTCGCTGTGATCGTAAAGAGGCCCGCCGCACAACGCGCGGCGGGCCATGTGAGCGTGCGCTCTGCGGCTAGGCGCGGTCGAGGTGGAGCTTGGTGAGCGTCAGGGCGAGGGCGCAGACGCCGTTGCGGATCTCGCCTTCGGCGACGGCGGTGAGCGCCTTGTCCAGGTCCCACCAGGCGAGTTCGATGTGAGTCTCCTCGTCGGTGCGCTGGTGCAGGTCCGCCTCGGGCACGGGGGTGAGGCCGGTGGCGAGGTAGTAGTGGATGACCTCGCTGGAGATGCCGGGGGTGGAGTAGAACTCGCCGAGCTTGACGAGTTCGGCGGCGTGGAGGTCGGCCTCCTCGGCGAGCTCGCGGCGGGCGGCCAGCTCCAGGTCCTCGCCTTCGACGTCGCGCAGGCCCGCCGGGAGCTCCCACAGGACCTCTTTGGCGGGCACGCGGAACTGCCGGATCAGGCCGACGCGGCCCTGGTCGTCGAGCGGGACGGTGAGGACCGCGCCGACGTGCTTGATGAACTCGCGCTTCGCGGTGCCCCCTCCGGGCATCGCGATGGTCTCGGCGGTCAGCTCGTAGGCCCAGCCGCGGTGGATGATTTCGCTGTCGAGGACTCGGTACTCATGCACGAGGGCCACACTAGTCCGCTCAGGTTTCGGGATCAGGTCTCCGCGGCCTCGTTGCGCAGGCGCCGGAGGATCTGCTCCACGACCTCGCGGTCGGGCAGCGGGGCGCCGGCCAGCGCCGAGAGGAACAGGCCGTCGCCGACCAGGCGCACGATCTCGGCGGTCACGGGGTCGGCGACCTGCTCGTGGATGAGGTCGCGCCAGCCGTTGAAGATGAAGAGGACGTCTGCGCGGGCCTGCTCGGAGAGCTCGCCTTTGCCGCGCAGCGCGGTGAGCAGCGCCCAGAGTCCGGCCGCCGACTCCTCGGATTCGACCCAGGAGACCTCGAGGAACATCTCGACGACGCCGCTCTCGCGGGCCTTCGCGATGTTGGCCTCTTCGACGGCGCGGTGGCGGCGGGCCAGGCCGTCGTAGAGGTCGGACTTGGACTTGAAGTGGTACAGCAGTCCGCCTTTGGAGACGCCCGCGGCGGCGGCGACCTTCTCGAGGGTGACCCCCGAGGAGCCTTCGTCTACGAGCAGGCGCTGGAGCGCGTTCAGGATGCGGTCCCGGGTGGTGATCTCGGGCTCTTTCATGTTTCCTCCTGGTGACTACTGTACCGTCCGGACGGTACAGTCGAGGGGCGTGTCGGTCTCCGGCACGCCCGGTGTCTGGGATGCCGCCTCGCGAGCCGTGCCGCGGCTCACGTCAAGAAAGTAGTGAAACCCATGGCCGCCACGCTTCGCGCCCCGCAGGAGCCGCGCGCCCGCATCAGCGCCAGACAAGGTTGGGCGCTGGCGGTGCTGGTGCTCCCGGTGCTGCTCATCTCGATCGACATGACCGTGCTCGGCTTCGCCGTGCCCTTCCTGTCCGAAGACCTCGCGCCCTCCAGCTCGCAGCTGCTGTGGATCGTCGACGTCTACGGCTTCGTCCTCGCGGGCCTGCTGGTCACCATGGGCACCCTCGGCGACCGCATCGGCCGCCGCCGGCTGCTCGTCATCGGCTCGGCCGCGTTCGCCGCCGCGAGCGTCCTGGCCGCCTACGCGCCCACCGCCGAGGCCCTCATCGCCGCGCGCGCCCTCCTCGGCCTCGCGGGCGCGACCCTCATGCCGACCACGCTGGCGCTCATGCGGAACCTCTTCCACGACGACCGCCAGCGCAAGTTCGCCATCGCCATCTGGGCCTCCGGCTTCTCGGCCGGCTCGGCCCTCGGGCCGATCCTCGGCGGCTGGCTGCTCGAGCACTTCTGGTGGGGCTCGGTGTTCCTCATGGCCGCGCCCGTCTCGATCGCCGTGCTCTTCGCCGCGCCGTTCCTGCTGCCGGAGTCGAAGGACCCGAACCCGGGTCGGATCGACCTGCCGAGCGTCGCCCTGTCGTTCCTGGCGATGTTCCCGTTCGTTTACGGCGTCAAGACCATCGCCGAGCACGGCGTCACGGTCGCGGCGGCCGCCGCGATCGCGGTCGGCGCGGCCGCGGGCGTGTGGTTCGTGCGCCGCCAGCAGCGCCTCGAGCACCCGCTGCTCGACGTCGGCCTGTTCCGGATCCGCCGCTTCAGCGCCTCGCTCGCCACGAACTTCACCATCGTGTTCGCGATGATCTCCTCGCTGTTCCTGCTCACGCAGTACCTGCAGCTGGTGCTCGGCTTCTCCCCCATGCAGGCGGGGCTGCTGCTACTGCCGGGCATGGCCGTCTCGGTCGTGACGGGGCTGCTCGCGGTGCGCTTGAGCGAGCGGATCGGCATGGTGCGCACCGTCATCGGCGGCCTGGTGCTCATCATCGCCGGGTTCGCCGCGATGACGCTCATCGGCGTCGACGCCGGTGCCGCGGTCGTCGCGGTCGCGTTCGCGCTCATCGGCGGCGGCTCCGGGCTGGCGCAGACGATCACGAACGACGCGATCCTCGCCGCCGCCCCGGCCCACCGGGCCGGCGCGGCCTCGGCGATCTCCGAGACCGCGTACGAGCTCGGCGGCGCCATGGGCGTGGCCCTGCTCGGTTCGCTCGCGACCGGGATCTACCGGGCCGAGCTCGGCGACGCCCCGGCCGCCGCGGCGGAGACCCTGGGCGAGGCCGTGCACGTCGCCGCGGCCATGCCGGCCGCCGCAGGGGAAGCGCTCCTGGAGGCCGCCCGCACCGCGTTCACCGACGGCCTGCGCATCGTCGCGGTCATCGCCGCGGTCCTGGTCCTCGTCGCCGCCGTCGCCGTCGGCCGGGCCCTGCGCGGCCGCGCCGCAGAACGCTGAAGCGGCTTCCCTGCCGGACGATTCGCCCTACGATTCTCTGACCGGGTCCATTTGAGACCCGGTCAGCGGATCGCCCCTGCGCGGGGCGGGGAAGGGGCACGGCAATGAGCTGGTACATGACCGCCCTCAAGAAGTACGCGGTGTTCAGCGGCCGCTCCCGCCGCCGCGAGTACTGGTGGTTCGTCATCGTCAACGCCGTCATCAGCGCGATCCTGAGCTGCCTGAGCAACCGGCCGGACGACGCGAGCGACTGGAACTACCTCGGCGACGACCCGAACTTCTTCAACTACCTCGCCTTGATCTACGCCCTGGCGCTCATCATCCCGACCATCGCCGTGCAGGTGCGGCGGCTCCACGACACCGGCCGCACCGGCTGGTGGTGGTTCATCGGGCTGGTGCCGTGCGTCGGCTGGATCGTCCTGCTCGTGTTCAACCTCTTCGACAGCGAACCCGGACCCAACCGCTACGGACCCAATCCCAAAGGCGCATAACCGAAAGCGAAAAGGCGGGGCCCCGATCGGGGCCCCGCTCTCGCGTATTCGCTTACGCCGCTTCGATGTCGAGGCGCTCGGCCGCCTGGCGCCTGAGCGCCGCCTCCACCAGGCCCGCGAACAGCGGGTGCGGGCGGGTCGGACGGGACTTCAGCTCAGGGTGCGCCTGCGTCGCGATGTAGTACGGGTGCACGTCGCGGTCGAGCTCGATGAACTCGACCAGGCGCCCGTCGGGCGACAGGCCCGAGATCACGAAACCGGACTTCACCAGCTGGTCGCGGTAGGCGTTGTTCACCTCGTAGCGGTGGCGGTGCCGCTCGTTGACCTCGGTCGCGCCGTACACCTCGGCCGCGATCGAGCCCTCGGCCAGCTTCGCCGGGTAGGTGCCCAGGCGCATCGTCCCGCCCATGTCGCCGCGCCCGGCCACGATGTCGGTCTGGTCGGCCATCGTCGAGATGACCAGGTGCTCGGCCTCGGGGTCGAACTCCTCCGAGTTCGCGCCCACGAGTCCCGCGACCTCGCGCAGGCCCTCGATCGCCATGCACTGCATGCCCAGGCACAGGCCCAGGGTCGGCACCAGCCGCGTCCGCGACCAGGTGAGCGCCTGCAGCTTCCCGGGCACGCCCCGGTCGCCGAACCCGCCCGGGATCACCACCGCGTCCACTCCGGCGAGCGCCTTCGCGGTGCCCTCCGGGGTCGCGCACTCGTCCGAGATGACCCAGCGGACCTTCACCTTCGCGCGGTTCGCGAACCCGGCCGCGCTGAGCGCCTCCACCACGGACTTGTACGCGTCCGGCAGCTCGACGTACTTGCCCACGATCGCGACCTCGACGGTCGCCACCGGGTGGTGCACCCGGTCGAGCAGGTCGTCCCAGCGCGTCCAGTCCACGTCACGGAACGGCAGGTCGAGCTTGCGCACCACGTACGCGTCCAGGCCCTCGGAGTGCAGGGTCTTCGGGATCTCGTAGATCGACTTCGAGTCCGGCGCCGAGACGACCGCCGCGTCGTCCACGTCGCAGAACCCCGCGATCTTGCTCTTCAGCCCGTCCGGCAGCGGCCGGTCCGAGCGGCACACGATCGCGTCGGGCTGGATGCCGATGCTGCGCAGCTGCGCCACCGAGTGCTGCGTCGGCTTCGTCTTCATCTCCGAGGACGCCGCCAGGTACGGCACCAGCGAGACGTGCAGGAAGAAGCAGTTGTCGCGCCCGATGTCGTGCCGGTACTGGCGGATCGCCTCCAGGAACGGCAGCGACTCGATGTCGCCCACCGTGCCGCCGACCTCGGTGATGACCACGTCGGGGACGCGCCCGGTCTCGGGGTCGGGGTCGGCCATCGCCGCCAGGCGCGCCTTGATCTCGTTCGTGATGTGCGGGATGACCTGCACGGTCGCGCCCAGGTAGTCGCCGCGGCGCTCCTTGGCGATGACGTCGGAGTACACCTGGCCGGTGGTCACGTTCGCGTACTTCGAGAGGTTGCGGTCGAGGAACCGCTCGTAGTTGCCGATGTCGAGGTCGGTCTCGCCGCCGTCGTCGGTGACGAAGACCTCGCCGTGCTCGTACGGGTTCATGGTGCCGGGGTCGACGTTGAGGTACGGGTCGATCTTCTGCATCACCACGTACAGCCCGCGCGCGGTCAGCAGATTGCCGAGACTGGCGGCGGTCATCCCCTTGCCGAGGGCGGAGGTGACCCCGCCGGTGACGAAGAGGTGCTTCGTGGAACGGATCTGACCATTAGCGGCGCTGGCCAAAGCGAACTCCCGTGGTAATCGTGTCGATCGAGCCGTTATTGAAAACAGCCGGTGGATCGCGTCATCCACGGGATTCCACACTAACACTTTCACCGCCGTTTTCCTCATCGACCCACGAGGGTGCGTCGACGATCATGTCCGAGTACTGGCCGTCCTTGACGTGCGCGCGGGCCAGGACGCGGTGGCTCATGATGACCGCCAAGGGAACCATGACCGCAAGGGCCGCGCCGAGGCTCATGAGGCCCTTGCCGAGGAGGAGGCCCGCGATCGCCGATCCGGCCACGGCGGCGGAGAACGCGGCGCGCAGCGGCGGGTACAGGCCGAAGGCCCGGCGCAGGCCGCCGCCGGGACGCAGCAGGACCAGCCAGCAGTAGGCGCCCGCCATGACGGTGAGCACGCTCAGCGGCGAGGTGAAGACCGCCACGATGTTCGAGCCGACGCCGGAGGCGATGACCCCGTTCGTGTCGCCCATGATGTCGCCGAGGAACGAGCCGAGCTCGCCGCGTTCGGCGAGGGGTCGCTGGTAGTCGATCCAGGAGAGCCCGAAGAGGACCGCGACGCCGGCCAGGCCCGACCAGGCGAAGCGCGGGAAGGTGACCCAGCCGCCGGTGGCGAGGGCCGCCGCGAGGCAGGTGCCGACGATGATCGCGACGGCCGCGGGGACGGAGTCGCCGAGGAACCCGGCCGAGACGACGAGCACGCCGACGCAGCCGATCCCGGCCATCGCCGGGGACTGGAAGCGGCGCGGGAGCCGCCACGCGACGGCCGCGGCGAGCAGCCACAGCGAGGCGATGAACATGCCGGTCGCGACCGGCCCGAGCGCGTTCGACGCCGAGTCGGCGACCGTGTAGTCGCCGAGGAGGGTCCCGAGCGGGTCCTCGGTGTGCAGGAGCATCGCGAGGACGGTCACGATGAGCCCGAACGCGGAGACGGCGACCATGAGGGCCGCGGGGCCGTGACGGCCGGGCAGGCCGATCGCGACGAACGCGCACACGACCGCGATTCCGAGCGCGGTGAGCGGGCCGACGACGCCCGGGTGCGCGGCGGACCACCAGCCGAAGAAGTCCGCGAGGATCGCGGCGGCCACGAACAGCGCGCACACGAGCGCCGAGACGATGTTCAAGCGCATGAGCCACAGCGGCGGCGGCTTCACGCCCGGCTGCCCCGCGCTGCGCAGCAGGTGCAGCAGCGGCCAGGCCACGAACGTCAAGGCGAGGAACAGGAGCACCTGGAGCCACTGGGTGGCCGGAGCGGCGACCGAGGCCGCCATGAGCCGCGAATCGGTGTCGTCGAACACCGCCTGCCGGTCCTCATAGGACAGCAAGTCGGCGGTGGCTCCCGCCGCCGTCCCGCTCGTGGTGTCCGGCAGCGGCGAGTCCAAGAGCGTCAGGATCGTCGCGGTGAGGTCGGTCAGTCGCAGGTAGCCGGGGCGCTCGGCGGGCAGGTCGAGGAGGTTGTGGCCGTCCTCGTCGCCGAAGTTCGCGACCGTCGCGAGCAGCCGGTTCGGTTCGTCCACTTGGGCAAGGCCCGAGACGATGAGCGCCGAGTCCTCGCCGCGCGCGGCCTGGAGCTCCCCCGCCGCGGCGTCGAGGTCCGCGAGCGCCTCGGTCCGCGCCGGCTCTTCGGCGGGAAGGACGCCGCCGTCCACGACGGTGAGCGGGCATTCGGCCAGCGCCTCGATCAGCTGGTCCCCCGCGGGCAGGGCGGAGCGGTACTCGCCGACGCGGCCGACCGAGTTCGCGGTGGCGTACGCCGCGCCGGGGCCGATCGCGGTCGCGCAGCTGGTGCCGGCCGCGAGCGTCCCGAGCTGGGTGCGCTGGTCGAGGTCGCGGTTGAGGGTGACGAGGTCGGTCATGTCCCCCACGGTGGCGGTGCCGTCCTCGACGCTGATCTGCTCGGCCGAGGCCGGGTCGCACGAGGAGCCCTGCCCGTAGGGGTCGCTCACGGCGGAGGCGCCCGCCGAGAGGGTGAGCCAGCCGTCGAGCGCGCACGTGAAGTTGCGGCCTGAGTTCGTGTTCAGCTCCGCGAGGGAGCCGTTCTGCGCCAGCGCGGCGAGGTTCGGGGTGGTCTCGGCGTCGATGTCGGTCCAGGTGAGGCCGCTGACGCCGAGGAGCACCACGGATTCGACGGTGGTGGGCAGGGCCTCTTCGCCGTCTTCGGGGAGGAGCTGGACGACCGCGAAGACCGCGAGGACGGCGACGCCGAACCAGGCCGCGATCGGGCCGAGGTTGTCGGCGATGCCCCTGCTGATCCTCTTGCGGGCCTTGCGGGTCAGTCGCCCCGCATCGAGTTGTCGCGACACGGCGGCGCTATCTTCCCGTCAGTTCCAGGTAGAGCGCGTCGAGGGCGTCGAGCATCTGGGCCTCGTCGGGCCAGGTGGCCGCGCGGGCGAGGCTCTTCTCCCCGTAGGCGGCCAGGCGCTCGGGGTCGGCGAGGAGGTCGCGCACGGTCCGGTCGAGGCCGTCCACGTCCCCGACCTCGAAGTACGCGGCCGCTTCGCCCACGAGTTCGGGGATGCCGCCGGTGCGGGTGGTCACGAGCGGCACGCCGGCCTGCATGACTTCCTGCGCGAAGAGCTGGCGGGCCTCCCACTGGCTGGAGATGACGGCCAGGTCGGCGGCGGCGAGGAGGTCGGCCACGTCGGTGCGGTGGCCGAGCAGGCGCACGTCGGCGCCGGAGGCGTCGATGAGCGCTTGCAGGCGTTCGCGTTCGGGGCCGTCGCCGGCGACGGCGACCACGGGCGGGGCGTCGAGGTCGGCCCAGCGCGCCGCGGCGGCGATGAGGGTGTCGTAGTCCTTCTGCGGGTGCAGGCGGCCCACGGACAGCAGCAGCGGGCGGTCGCCGATGCCGAGTTCGGCGCGCACCGCGCCGGCGTCGCTCACCGCGACGCGCGGCGGGGCGGCGACGGGCGCGAGGCGGGCGTCGCGGGCGCCGAGGTCGACCAGGTGCTCGTGGAGGTCGGAGGAGGCGGCGAGGGCGACGTCGACGCCGCGCGCGAGCCGCTTCTCGATCTCGTCGGAGACGCGCCGCTTGAACCCGGCGGTGATGAGCTGGTTGTGCCAGGTCGTGACGAGCGCGGCACCGGCGGGGCGGGCCGCGAGCGCGGTGATCCCGGCGGTGAGGCCGTGGGCGTGCACGAGGTCGACGCCGCGGCCCGTGATGCCGCGCAAGGCGTTCCGGGCGGCCCACCAGGCGAGCGGGAGTTCGGGCGAGGGCTTGGCGGTGATGGGCGCGGGCGCGAAGCGGGCGCCGCGGGCGCGGAAGCCGAAGCGCTCCTCGGTCTCGGGCGGGCCGACGACGAGGACGGCGTCACCGCGTTCGACCAGGCCCGCCGCGAGCGACGCGACGTGCGTCCCGATGCCGCCGGTCGAAGGGCCGAGCACCAAGGCGATACGGCGATGGCTCACTTGTCTGCTCCACTGGTCTCGTCGGGCGCGTGGTCTTCAGGAGTGGGGTCTTCGGGCGTGCTGTCGTCCGGAGCGGTGTCGTCCGTTCGCCCGGACCGGATTATGCCAGCGCGTCGCAGGACCGGCCGCACGACACCGGCGCCGCCGATGAGGGCGGCGACGCCGAGGTAGACCACGGCGGTCGCGGCGCCGACGACGATGCCCTGGAAGAGGGCCGAGTGGATCCTGTCGGCATGGCCCCACAATGCGATGAGCTCGCGGGCGGCGAGCACGGCGGCGATGGCGCCCGCGACGGTGGCGAGCGCGGCCCGGGGGACGCCTCGGAGGCTGGCGGCACCGGTGTGGCGGGCGATCGCCGCGGTGAGGGCGAGGCCGATGACGGTCATGCCGATGGACCAGGCGATGGCGAGCGCAAGGGTCCGGTCGGCGAGCGGCATGTTCTCGGAGAGGACGACGGCGGCTACGGCGGCGGCGGCCCAGCCGATCGAGGTGGCTCCGGCCGCGTACTTGTTGCGGCCGATCGCGTACAGGCCGCGGGAGTAGATCGCGAACACCGAGTAGCCGAACAGGCCGAAGGCGAGACCGGTGAGGGTGTTCTGGATCTGCAGTTGCGTGTTCGCGCTCTTGTCGGCCGAGACCGAGGCGAGGACGGTGCCGATGGGTTCGGCGAGTCCTGCGAGGGCGGCGACGCCGAGGCCGGACAGGAGCAGGACGGCACGGCCGGTCTGGGAGAGGCGGCGCTGGTAGCGGTCGTGTTCGCCGAGGGAGAACGCTTCGGCGAGAACAGGGTAGGCGGCGGTGGCGAGCGGGACGGCGAGGATGGCCCAGGGCAGGAGGAAGAACGTCTGCGAGACGGTGAAGACCGCGACGGCTCCCGGGTCGGAACCGCCGTTCGCGAGGCGGATGAGCAGCGCCTGGCACAGCTGCTGCGCGCCGACGGTGATGGCCCCGGCGATGGCGAGGGACTTGAGGCCGGAGGCCACGTGGGTGTCGAGCCGCCAGGCCGGCCGCAGGCGCAGGCCCAGGCCGCGCATCGGGAAGATGAGACACCCGGCGAGGACGGCGACACCGCAGGTGGTGCCGAGGGCGAGGAAGACGATCCCGTTCTGGCCGAGTTTGGCGACGTCGTCCTCGCGCCCGGAGATGACGCCGTAGACGACGTACACCCCGGCCATCACCACGCTGGAGAGGAGCGGCGCGAGCGCGGGCCAGGCGAAGCGGCGATGGGACTGGAGGATGCCGGTGAGGACGACCGCGACCCCGTAGAGGGGAATCTGCGGGGCGAAGAGGACGAGCATCTCCGTGGCGGCGTCGACCGCCGCAGCCCTGGCGACCGGATCGGCGACCTCGCTGCTGGTGGGCATGAGCAGTTCGATGATGGGGCGGGCGAAGGCCGCCACGAGCAGGCCGGCGGGGATGAGGATCGTCAGTGCCCAGGTCATCAGCGCCGAGGCGATGTGGCTGACCTGCTTGGGTTCGTTCCGGGCGAGCGGGGCGGCGAGGAGCGGGATGACGAGGGCGGCGAGCGCGCCGCCGGCGACGAGCTCGAAGATGATGTTGGGTATGGAGTTGGCGGTCTGGTAGGCCGTGCCGAGCGTGCCCAGGCCGATCGCCCAGGTGAACACCATCGTGCGGCCGAATCCGGCCAGGCGGGAGGCGACGGTGATCGCACCGATGACCGAGGCGGCACGACCGACTTCGCGTCGGGTCTCGGTCAAGACTTCGTCCGACCCAGCTCGTCCAACTCCCGCAGCACGGGCGTCTCGGCGATCACCTTCGTGAAGCTCACTTTTTCGGATGCGGCGATGAGGGCGGCGACGCCCGCGAGGGCGACGTGGCGGCCGATCATGCCGGTGCGGGCGATGAAGGCGAGGCCGAGGAGCGCGCCGAGGGCGTTCGCGCCGCCGTCGCCGAGCATGGTCTTGCCTTCGAGGTCTTCGGCCATCGCGGCGCCGGCGGCCGCGGAGACCGCGAGCGCCGTGTTCGCGCCGCCGGCTGCCGTGGCGCGGTGGGACTTCGCGCCCGCGGGGCGCGAGAGGGGCGCGGAGGCGAGGGTGACGACCTTGAGGGCGCGGCCGGGCCGCAGGTCGAACAGGTTGACCACGTTGGCGGCGCCCGCGATGACGCCGCCGCCGACGCCGACGTTCCAGAGGCGGCGGATCAGCGGGCGGCGCTCGTCGGTGAGCTCGCCGTTCTGCAGGTCGATGAGTGCGGCCGAGGCGATCCCGGCGGCGGAGATGCCGAGGACCTTGATCAGGCCCGCGCTGAGGCGGCCCTTGAGCAGGGCGCCGACGTGGCCTTTGAAGCCCTTGGCCTTCTCGCCCTTGCTGTCGGCGATGTCGTCGTAGAGGCCGACCGCTCCGGCGGTGAGTCCGGCGGTCGCCGCGGCGGCGGCGTACGCCGGCGAGTTGGCCCCGAGGACGGCTCCTGCGGTGGCGCCCACGGTGATCCCGGGCCCTTCGGCCAGGGACACGGTGTCGCCCTTGTGGTTGACGCGTTCCAGTTCGGCCGCCCACTTGGAGCGCCGTACGGCGCTGATCGCGGCGATCGTGCCCCCCGCGGCGAGGCCTCCGATGAACGCCCGCCCTACCGTGCGCGTTAGCTGGCTCATGGGCGCGATACTAGGCCGCGGCGGGAAGCAGGCCGGAAGCGCCCTCCCCGGTGCCCAGGTGGTCGACGGTGTTCGTGTTGACGTAGTCGGCGAGCGCGGCGACCGCGGCGATCTGCCCCTGGGTGAGGGCGGCGTTGTCGACGGTGGCGACGGTGTCGGCGTGGTCGGTGCGGAGGATCTTGATCGGGTTGCCGTCGCCGGTGGAGGTCGTGGCGGCGTAGACCGTCGGGTCGTCGGCGGCGAACTCGGTGGTGAGCGCGACCATGCCGGCGTTGCGGTCGGCCGCGTCGGAGTCCGTCGAGCCGGGCCCGGCGAGGATGAGGACGCCGTCGGCGACGCCGGTCGGCGTGACCTCGACGGTGAGCATCCCGAGGTCGCTCAGGCCGGTGGTGACGGTGGTGATGTCCCCCGGGGTGATCGCGACCGTGGCCCCGGCGGCCTCGCCGGTGGTGACCGCGCCGAGCACGTAGCTCATCGCGGTCACGCCGTCGTAGGTGACGGGGGTGGTGACGGTGTCGGGCGTGGTGGTCTCGGCGAGGTCGCCGAGGGTGCCGGTGTGGGCCGGGTCGAAGAAGTCGTCGAGGATCGAGAGGCGGCCCGAGACCGTGGCCCCGGCGTACCCGAGCATCTCGACCGCGCCGTCCACATAGGCGGTGTCGGCGCCGGGGAGGGCGACGACGAGCACGTTGCGGCCGGTGAGCTGCCCGGCGAGGTAGGAGGGGGCGACCGCTTCGGCGAAGGCCTGGTCGTCCTCGAGGTCGGCCTCCAACTGCTCGGCCTGGTCTCGCAGCTGCTCGTTGCTGTCGCGCAGGCTCTGGATGTTGCTCTCGAAGGCCTCGATGGCGGGGCCGTTGAGGGCGGCGGTGCCGAGGATGAGGCCCACGGTGAGGGCGAGGAACACCGCGGTGAGGCTCACCAGGTGATAGCGGAAGTTGATCACGAGAACAGCCTTTGGATTTGGAAGAGCAGTCCGTCCCACCAGTCGGCGATGACGTCGACGAAGGAGCGGCCCACCGTCGAGATGGCCACGGCGGTGGCCATCGCGGCCAGCCCGGAGACGATGAGCAGGAGCAGCGCGGAGATCGACATGTCCTGGCGGTAGAGGCGCGAGACGCCCTTGGCGTCGACGAGTTTGCCGCCGACGCGCAGGCGGGTGAGGAACGTGGAGGCCATGCCGCCGCGTCCCTTGTCGAGGAACTCGACCATGGTGACGTGCGTGCCGACGGCGCAGATGAGCTCCGCGCCCTTCTCGTCGGCCATGAGCATCGCGATGTCCTCGGAGGTGGCCGCGGCCGGGAACGGGATCGCGGGGACCCCGAGCTTGTCCATGCGCTCCATGCCGGGCGCGCGGCCGTCGGCGTAGGCGTGGACGACGATCTCGGCGCCGCAGCGCAGCGCGTCGTCGGAGACCGAGTCCATGTCGCCCACGATCATGTCGGGCGTGTACCCGGCCTCGAGGAGCGCGTCCGCGCCGCCGTCCACGCCGACGAGCACGGGCTTGAACTCGCGGATGTACGGGCGCAGGACGTCGATGTCCTCTTTGTAGTTGTAGCCGCGGATGACGATGAGCGCGTGGCGGCCGTTGAAGGAGGTCTTCACGTCGGGCACGCCGACGCCGTCGAGCAGGAGGTCCCGCTCGCGCTTGAGGTACTCCATCGTGTTGGCGGCGAAGGCCTCCAACTGGATCGAGAGCCCCTCCTTCGCGGCCTCCATGTCCGCGCTCACCGTGACGGCGGTCTGGACCGCGCCCTCGGCGATGAGGTCACCGCCGGAGTAGATCGCGCCGGCCTCGATGTCGACCGCGACGGACCGGCCCTCGCGGACCCGGTCGAAGATCTCGTCGCCGACGCCGTCGATGAGGACGATCCCGGCCTTGACGAGCACCTCGGGGCCGAGGTTCGGGTAGCGACCCGAGATCGACTTGGAGGCGTTCACCACCACCGGGACGCCGGTGCCGACCAGAGTGTCGGCGGCGACCCGGTCGAGGTCGACATGGTCGATGATCGCGATGTCGCCGGGTTCGAGCCGGCCGCACAACCGCTTGGTGCGGCGGTCGAGGCGGGCGGTGCCGACCAGCCGGTCTTCGGAGGGGTCGCCCTCCGGGCTCCGCCCGGGCAACCGCAAGCTAGGTACACGCATCGTGCATCATCATGCCATCCGATCGCCGGTGCCGAGGCGACGGCTCGCCGGGGCGAACCGCGCGAATCGGACAACCCTACGACTTCATCTTCGCGGCCTCTGCCAGCAGCTCCTCCGCGTGCGCCACGCCCAGGTGCGAGTCGGGCATCCCCGCGAGCATGCGAGCAAGCTCACGCGCCCGCTCCGCGTCGTCGACCACGCGCACACCCGAGACCGTGACGGCCCCCGACGTGTCCTTCGAGACCACCAAATGGCGGTCCGCGAACGCCGCGACCTGCGGCAGGTGTGTGACGACCAGGACCTGGTGGCGGCGGGCGAGCTTGGCGAGGCAGCGGCCGATCTCGATCGCCGCGCCGCCGCCCACGCCCGCGTCGACCTCGTCGAACACGAGCACCGGCGGGCCGCCGATCTCGGCGAACACCACTTCGATCGCGAGCATGACGCGCGAGAGCTCACCGCCCGAGGCGCCCTTGTGCAGGGCCGCCGGAAGGGCGCCCGGGTGCGGTCGCAGCAGCAGCTCGACCTCGTCGGCCCCGTCCTCGGTCGCACCGGAGACCGCCGTCTCGACGGCGAGGTCCACGCCGCCGCGCCCGGCCGGACGCGGCTCGACCGCGGCCGTCACCTCGGCATGCGGCATCGCGAGGCCCTTGAGCTCGGCCGACACCGACGCGGAGAACCGCTCGGCGGCGGCCCGGCGGGACGCCCGCAGCTGCGCCGCGAGATCGGCGGCGCGCGCCGTCAGCTCCGCGTGCTGGGACTCGAGTTCGGCGACGCGCTCATCGGAGACATCGAGCTCCCCGAGCCGCTTCTGCGCGTTCTCGGCCCACGCCAGCACCCCGGGCAGATCCTCGGCGTACTTGCGGAACAGGGTCTTCATGGCCGCCTGGCGCTGGTAGATCTCCTCCAGGCGCCGCGGGTCGGCCGCGAGGTCGTCGAGGTACGCCGAGAGGTCCACGGCCGCCTCGGCGAGCAGCGCCCCGGCCTCGGCCAGGCGCTCGGCGAACTCGGCGAGCTTCGGGTCCGAGTGCGCGTCGTGCTCGAGGGCGCGCGCGGCGGCGCCGACCGTGTCGGTGGCCCCGCCCTCCCCCGTGGCCGGGTCGCCGGTGATCGCGGCGTGCGCGGTCGCGGCGGCGAGGCGCAGGGCCTCGGCGTTCTCGAGGCGGCGGGCCTCCTCGGCGAGCTCGGCGTCCTCGCCCTCCTGCGGGTCGACGGCGGTGATCTCGTCGAGCCCGAGGCGCAGCATGTCCGCCTCGCGCGCCATCTCGCGGGCGCTGGTGCGCAGCCGCGAGAGCTCGGCGGCGCAGGCTCCGAGCTCGTGGTAGACGGCGCGGTAGGCGTCGAGGACCTTGCCGTGGTCGGCCCCGGCGAAGCGGTCGAGCGCTGCCCGCTGCTCGGCGGGCTGCAGCAGCCGCATCTGGTCCGACTGGCCGTGCACCGAGATCGCCAGCTCGCCCAGTTCGGACAGGACGCCGACGGGCGCGGACCGGCCGCCGACCCACGCCTTCGAACGGCCCTCCGACGACACCGAGCGGGCCAGCAGCAGCTCGCCGTCCTCGAGGTCGGCGCCGGCCTCGATGGCGCGTTCACGCAGCTCGAGGGCGCGCTCGCCGACGGCGAAACGGCCCTCCACAAGGGCCTTGTCCGCGCCGAGGGGGGCACGGGAGGCACGACCGCCGAACAGCAGACCCAGACCGGCGACGACCATGGTCTTACCGGCGCCGGTCTCACCGGTGATGCAGGTCAGGCCGGAATCGAGCGGCAGGGTGGCGTCAGCGATCACGCCCAGATTCTGGATGCGAAGCTCCTCCAACACGCTTCGAAGCCTAGCCGGTCCGTCCGACAATCGGCGCTCGAGCGGCCTCACACTCGGCCGTGACGCCAACCGTCAACGGGCAGAGAGAGTTTCGACACCAAGCGGGAGGCGAAGGGCTGACCGGACATGCGCACCAGGCGCACCGGGCGCGCCGAGCGGCGGATCGTCACCGTCGCGCCCGAGGTGAGCCGGGTGAGCTCCTTGCCGTCGGCGACGAGCGCGCCCTCGGTGCTGGTGGACTCCACGCCGATGCGGATCAGCGACGAGGAGTGCACCACCATCGGCTTCGCGAACAGCGCGTGCGCGTTCATGGGCACCACCACGAGCGCGTCCACATCGGGCCAGACGACCGGGCCGCCCGCCGACATCGCGTGCGCGGTCGAACCGGTCGGCGAGGCCACCACGACCCCGTCGGAGCCGTAGCGGGCGATGCGGGTCCCGTCGATCTCGATGAACAGCTCGAGCATCCGCGCGGGCTCGGCCTTCTCCACCGCGATGTCGTTGAACGCCCAGGAGACGTGGTCCTCGCCGTCGATGCCCAGCGCCTCGACCGTCAGCGCGGTGCGCTCCTCGACGGTGTACTCGCCGTCGAGCAGGCGCGACACGACGGTCTCGAGCTCGCCGGTCTCGGCCTCGGCGAGGAAGCCGACCTTCCCGAAGTTGACGCCGAGCAGCGGCACGTCGGCCTCGGCGGCCACCTTCGCGGCGCGCAGCACGGTGCCGTCGCCGCCGAGGGCGAGCACGAGGTCGGCGGTCTCACCGTGCGATTCGCCGCCGACGACCAGCGCGTCGCGGCGCATGAGGGAGCGGGTCGCGCCCGAGCAGATCTTCACCTCGACGCCCGCGGCCCGCAGTGCGGCCGCCAGCTTCTCGGCGAGTTCCGCCACATCCTCGCGGAGCGGATGCGTGACCACCAAGACACGGCTCGGCTTCTGCTGCGGCTCCACTCGCGCTCCTACTCAGACGGCTACAGGGCCTCGAACTGTACTCCAGCCCGGTTCACCGGGAGTACCGGAGAGCATACCGATGAGAACGCTTGCACAATCCCGTTCGGCGTGAATGCCCTGCCCCCGGCTTCCCTTGGGCGACAACCCGCTCGGAAGACCGGCTCGGTGTGATCCGTTGCGGCACAATGTCTCTCCAACACCACCGGAAACCAAGGAGTCCTCCGTGGCCACACGCAGACAGCTTCGGCTACGGCTTGAAAACGGCTTCGACCGCTGATGTCAAGCCCGGGACAGCCTCCCGATCAAGCCCTGGCGACACCGACCGAAATGACCCGTACATGTGTTCGAGCTCATAGCCACGATCGGGTGACGAACCTGGATGGACTGTCGTATCCGGCCGATACGGTTCATTTGTGCATCTTCGATACGGTTCCGGGTCTACCCGACTCTCCCGCAGCGCGGCGCGCTGGCACGGGTGTTTGGGTCGTGCCGGGTGGTGTTCAACGATGCGATCACGGCACGCCAGGCTGCCCACGCCGAAGGGATGCCGTATCCAACTGGAGCCGAGTTGTCGAAGCGGTTGATCACCGAAGCGAAGCGCACTCCGGATCGAGTGTGGCTTTCCGAAGTGTCCACTGTCGCACTGCAACAGGCCCTTGCGGATGCCGACCGGGCCTACCGGAACTACTTCGACTCCCTTTCCGGGAAGCGGGCCGGGGGCTGTGTCGGTCCGCCGCGGTTCAAGAAGCGCACGGGTACCCAAGCGGCACGGTTCACCCGCAACGCGAAGTTCCGAGTGCTTGCGAATGGGCGGTTGCGACTGCCGAAGATCGGCGATCTCCAGGTCGCTTGGTCTAGGCGGCTGCCGACCGATCCTTCCTCGGTGACGGTGATCAAGACCCCGACCGGCAAGTACTATGCGAGTTTCGTTGTGGCCGTGGAGGACGGCGCCGAGGTGCTGGAGCCGTTGAGCGGTCCAGAGGCCGAGACAGGGATCGATCTGGGCCTCGCTGATTTCGCGGTCCTGCGTAGCGGGAAGGTTATCGAGAATCCGCGATTCTTCAAGCGGCTGGAGCGCGAACTTAAGAAGGCACAGCGGGCGCTGTCGCGGAAGGTGAAGGGCTCTTCGAATCGGGCGAAGGCCCGATTCAGGGTCGCGCGAATCCATGAGCAGGTCAAGCACCGGCGGTTGGACTGGATTGACAAGCAGGTTGCGACGATCGTTGCCGAGAACCAAGGCATCTACGTCGAGGACCTCAATGTCAAGGGCCTGGCTCGGGGCCGGGCGGCGAAGTCGTGGCACGATGCAGCCGCAGGCATGTTCCTGGCCCGGCTCGAGTCGAAGGCGAAACGAGCCGGGCGCACGTTCGCGAAGGTGGACCGGTACTTCCCGTCCACGCGAATGTGCTCGGCGTGCGGAGCGTTGACCGGCCCGCACGGCCTGCAGGAGCTCAGTATCCGAACCTGGGCGTGCCCGTGCGGCGCACGCCACGACCGGGATGTCAACGCCGAGATCAACATCAGACGCGAAGGCAAGCGTCTTGTGGCCGAGGGACTTGCGGACACGTAAAACGCCTGTGAAGCCTGCACAAGCCCCGGGAAACCGGGCAGCGGGCGCTGAAGCAGGAACCCACCCGTAGCCGGGACGCGACAGCGGACCGCAAGCCGGGAATCCTCGCCGTTCGTGGCAGGAGGAGGTCAAGAGCGGCTGTGCGCCACCGACACCGATTCGCCCCCGAGTCGATCGGCGTCAACCCGCTCGTGACGATCACGGCGCTCGCGGAGCGGAACCTGGAGGCGATCCTCGCCGCCGACTTCGCTTAGGCGGGAACGCCGCAGGCCGCGTCCACTCCGGCGCGGTCGATCGGCTCGCCCTCGGTGACCATGCGGCAGAAGAACTCCACGTTCCCCTTCGGGCCGGGCAGCGGGCTCGCGGCCACCGCGGTGGTCGTCCAGCCGAGCTGTCCGGCCTTCTCGATGACGCTCCACACGGCGGCGGCGCGCTGGGCCGGGTCGCCGACGACCCCGCCCGCGCCGACCTGGCCCTTGCCGACCTCGAACTGCGGCTTGACCATCGGCAGCATCATGCCGCCAGGCTTCGTGCAGGCCGCGAGCGCGGGCAGGACGAGCTCGAGCGAGATGAAGGAGAGATCGCCGACGGTGAGGTCCACCTGCCCGCCGAGCTGCTCGGGGGTGAGGTGGCGGACGTTGGTGCGGTCGTGGACGACGACGCGCTCGTCGGTCTGGAGCTTCCAGGCGAGCTGGCCGTAGCCGACGTCGACGGCGAGGACCTCGGCCGCGCCGCGGCGCAGCAGGACGTCGGTGAAGCCGCCGGTGGAGGCACCGGCGTCGAGGACGCGCAGGCCCTTCGGGTCGACGCCGAACGCGTCGAGGGCGCCGATGAGCTTGTGGGCGCCGCGGGAGACGTAGTCGTCGGCGTCGCCGACGAGGCGGATGGAGTCGTCGCCGGTGACGCTCGTGGCGGGTTTCGTGGCGGGGATGCCGCGCAGGTGGATGCGGCCGGCCGCGATGAGTTCGCGGGCGTGCTCGCGGGAGCGGGCGATCTTGCGGCGCACGAGTTCGGCGTCGAGTCGGTAGCGCGTCGGCATGGCGCGGGTTCGGTGCTCTCTAACTGGTTCTTAGGCGTCGTCGACGTTGCTGAGGATCTCGGAGAGGCGCTGCTGGACGCCTTCGAAGACCTGCACGTGCTCGGTGACGGGAAGGTCGGGGAGGGCTTCGAGGTGGCCCAGGGCCTCCTCGACCTCCATCTCGACGTCGTCCGTGTCGGCCGCGGGCTTGAGGCGGCCGGCCAGGGCCCCCGGGCTCGGCATGTCGGTCATGCGTCCTCGTCTTCCTCGTCGTCGATCGGCTCCATGGTCGCGTCGGGGGCGGGCGAGGGCGTGCCGGCGGCGCGCGGCTCCGCCTGCTGCGCGGGCTTCGCCGAGGCGGCGTTCGCGCGGGCCTCGGCTTCGGCGAGGCGGATGCGGAGATCGCGGATCTGCTCCTCGGAGTGCTCGAGGCGCAGGTTGAGGTCGTCCAGGTCGGCCTGGGTGGCGACCCCGAGGCGCGTGAGGCCGGCGTCGAGCTCCGCGCGGAGGAGGCGGCCGACGTCGGCGGCGGTGCGGGTGCCGTGCTCGCGGACCTGCTCGGAGCCGGTGCGCAGGTCCTCGCGGACCTTGCCGGCGAAGTCGCGGGCGCGGCGGCCGGGCCCGCCGGCCATGCCGAGGAAGGAGTCGAAGTAGGCGCGGGCGGAGTCCGTCATGGCGGTCCCACTCCCTTCTGGTGGTGCGGGCGGGGGCTGGCGTCCCCGCCTCCGTGCGGCTCGCGAGCCGTAGTCTGGCTCTGGCGTCAACGGTACTGCCAAGCTACCGGTCCACGGCCGTGCCCGCATGGCCGTACTGGCCGGTAACATTCTGAGGGGGCGCATCGCCGCGCCCGCGCCGATCGAAATCAGGAGGGCCCATGGCCACCATCGACGAATGCCGGACCGCACTCGAGCAGTTCGCGGACAACCTCGCCTCGAACCCCAAGTCGGTGCGGAAGCTCCAGGGCTTCCAGCGCTCGCTCGCCGCCGACATCACCGACCTCTCGGTGTCGTTCAACGGCAAGTTCGACCAGGGCAAGCTGACCGGCATCACCGACGGCGACAACCCCGACGCGGAGATCCGCATGATCGTCGCCTCTGACGACCTGCTCAAGCTCGTCGCCGGGGAGCTCGACTTCATGAAGGCCTTCACCGGGGGCCAGGTCAAGATCAAGGCGAACATGATGGACCTCATGAAGCTCCGCGGCGTCCTGTAGGTCCTGCCTGCTCGTGCCTTCGGTTCACTTTGGGGCGCTTGCACAATGCAGGTGACGTAGGGTGCGCGGGCGCGGACCGTGAGGTCCGTCCCGCGCCCTCCCCGGTCCGCGGGGCAAATGCGTCCCGGTCGGACGCAACGGCATTCGGGCCACGTTGTAATCTCTCGGCAGTCGAGCGCTTCGAGCTCAAGAACCAAACCGGGAGGACCGTTATGGCCACTGTTGACGAATGCCGCAATGTGCTGGAGAAGATGGCGGGCAAGGTCGCCCGGAAGTCGGACGAGCTCGACCTCGAGGAAGACTTCGAGCGCACCTTGGCTGTGGAGATCACCGACCTGAACCAGGCCTTCAGCGCCAAGCTCTCGGGCAACAAGCTGACCGACCTGCTCGACGGTGACGCCCCCGACGCCGAGGTCCGCATCATCATCAGCTCCGACGACCTGATCGCCCTGTCCAAGAAGGAGCTCAAGCCCGCCAAGGCCCTCCTGACCGGCAAGATCAAGATCAAGGCCTCGGTGAAGGACCTCGCCAAGCTGCGCAAGGCCCTCAAGGTCGACTAAGACCCCGCGACCTGAGGCGCTGCGCCGCAACGGCACGGCACCGCAACGAAAACGAAGCCCGGACTGCGGCAGTCCGGGCTTCTCGCTTGTCCGCGTTAGGACGCCAGCAGCTTCTCCGCCGCCTCGCCGACCGGGATCGGCGCCACTGCCGGGTCGTAGCCGGTCATATCGGCTGCGGCCCAGCTCAACTCGCACAGCGCGCGCCAGGCGTCCAGTTCGGCGCCCTGCCCGTTGAGGTGGATCTCCTTGCCCTCCAACACGGCCGTCCAGCCGCCGCACATGATGCGGTCGACCTCTGCGTTCCAGTCGGGCTCGGGGTGCGGCTCGGTCAGGGCCGCGAGACTCCAGCCGAGGTACGTCGGCCGCTGCTCGGGCGGCAGCGCCAGCGCCTGGCGCGGCGTGACGACGCCGGTGAAGACCAGCAGCGAGTCGATCCCGGCCCGGTTGGCGCCCTCGATGTCCGAGTCCGGGCGGTCGCCGACCATGACGGCCCGCGCGCCCGGCTTGCGCGCCAGCGCGGAGCGGTAGATCCCCGGCTCGGGCTTCCCGGCGACGACGTCGGGTCCGCGCCCGAGCGCCGTGGCGATGGCCCCGGCCAGCGCGCCCGTGCCGGGCAGCGGGCCGTCCGGTGTGGGCAGGGTGGCGTCGAGGTTCGTCGCCACCCACATCGCGCCGTTGCGGGCCGCGATGGTCAGGTCGGCGAGGTCCCGCCAGGTGAGGGTCGGGATCATGCCGTAGCCGATGCCTTGGGCCGCTCTGGGGTCCGTGACGGCGGTGAGGCCCTGGGACTCGACGGCGGCGCGCAGCGCCTCCGAACCGGTCACGAGGATGCGGGCGCCCTCGCCGAGGCGGTCGCGCAGGATCTCGGCCACCACTTGCGCGGAGGTGAGGACCTGGGACTCCTCGGCGGGGATGTCCATGCCGCGCAGGGCTTCGGCGACGACCCGCGGGCTGCGGGAGGCGTTGTTGGTGACGAACACCGGGTCGCAGTCGAGGCCCGGAAGGGCCGCGATGGTCGCGGCCGCTTCCGGGATCGGCTGACTGAGCAGGTAGACGACGCCGTCGAGGTCGAGCAGCGCTTGGTCGTAAGCGCCGGCCAGTGCCTCAGGCGCGCCTTTCAGTCGGGTCATCGGACTCCTCAGCGTCGGGGGTCGGCCTGCCGTCCGCCTTCACGTCGTCCTTGACGGGGGCCTCGGGCGCCGCTTCTTCGTCCTCGAAGTCGTCGGCGACTTCATCGTCGTCGAAGTCGTCGTCGTCCTCGTAGTCGTCGTCCTCGTCCTCGAGGTCTTCGTCGTCGAAGTCGTCCTCGTCCTCTTCGTCGTCGTCTTCGAGGTCGTCTTCGTCCTCTTCATCGTCTTCGAGGTCGTCTTCGTCGTCGTCTTCGTCGTCCTCTTCGAACTCGTCGTCCTCGTCGTACTCCTCGACGACGATGCCCTCGAGCTCGAGCAGGCGCTCGGCGGCGCCGGTCTCGCCGGTCTCGTCGGCGGCGACCGCCTTCGAGAGCCATTCGCGGGCTTCGTCTTCGCGGCCGTCGGCCAGCAGGCCTTCGGCGTAGGCGTAGCGGAGGCGGGCGACCCACGGCTCGGTCTTCGGCGAGTTGAGCGCGCCGACCTTCAGCATCGCGGTCGCGGCCTCGCCCATGCCCATGTCGCGGCGGGCGCCGGAGGCGACGATGAGCAGTTCGACCCGCACCTCGGGGTCGACGCTCTCGTCGTTGCCGAACTCCCGGTAGAGGTCGATCGCGCGCTCGGGGTGCCCGAGGGCGCGTTCGCAGTCGGCGATGAGCGCGACGTGGTCGTGGGTGCCGCCCAGGCGCTGCGCGGCACGCAGTTCGTTGACGGCCAGCTGCCACTCCTCGGCGCCGTACGCGGCCACACCGGTGACCTCGCGGACCACGGCCACGCGGGAGGCCTTGCGGCGGGCGTAGCGGGCCTGCTCGAGCGCGCCTTCGACGTCGTCCTCGGCGAGGAGCGCGGCGGCGGCGATGAGCCGGTTGCCCACGGCCTCGGCGAGCTGCTTGTTCAGGCTGCGCAGCCCGGCCTTGGTCTCCTTGTCGAGCTGGTCGTAGCCGTACTCGACGCCTTCGGGGAGGTCGGGGGCCTGGTCGGACTCGCCCATGCGGATCGGGCCCTCGTGGCCGGCCTCGCGCTCCTCGAGCGGACGCAGGTTGTCCTTGCCGCGGCGCTCCCTGCCGTCGCGGCCGAGGCGGTCGTCCCGGTCGTCGCTGCGCGGGCGGTCGTCCCGGCGGGGCCGGTCGTCGCGGTCGAACTTGCGCGGGCCCTGGCCCTCGCGGTTCTCGAAGCGGCGGGGGCGGTCCTCGCGGCGCGGGCCGCGGTCGTCGCCCTCGAACCGGCGCGGCCCCTGGCCCTCGCGGTTCTCGAACCGGCGCGGCCGGTCGTCGTCGCGGCGGGGCCGGTCGTCGCGGCCCTCGAAGCGGCGCGGCCGGTCGTCCCGGTCTCCTTCGAAACGGCGCGGGCGGTCGTCGCGGTTGTACCCGCCACGGTTGTCGCCGTCGCGGCGCGGACCGCGGTCATCGCGGTTGAAGCCGCCACGGCCGCGGTCGTCGCGGTTGCCTTCGAAGCGACGGGGACCTCGATCATCGCGGTTGTACCCGCCACGGCGGTCGTCGTCACGGCGCGGACCGCGGTCATCGCGGTTGAAACCACCGCGACCGCGGTCGTCGCGGTTGAAGCCGCCACCGCGGTTGTCACGGAAGCCACCGCGGTCGTCGCGACGCGGACGGTCATCGCGGTTGCCCTCGAAGCGACGCGGGCCGCGATCGTCGCGGTTGTACCCGCCACGGCGGTCGTCGTCACGGCGCGGACCGCGGTCATCGCGGTTGAAACCACCGCGACCGCGGTCGTCGCGGTTGAAGCC
>NZ_JBFAMQ010000017.1:0-25240 GCF_040674615.1 Glycomyces sp. NPDC049804 | reverse complement strand
TGTCACGGAAGCCACCGCGGTCGTCGCGACGCGGACGGTCATCGCGGTTGCCCTCGAAGCGACGCGGGCCGCGATCGTCGCGGTTGTACCCGCCACCGCCTCGGTTGTCCCGGAAGCCGCCGCCGCGGTTGTCGCCGTCCCGGCGGGGACGGTCGTCGCGGTTGCCCTCGAAGCGACGGGGACCGCGGTCATCGCGGTTGTACCCGCCACGGCGGTCGTCATCGCGGCGCGGACGGTCGTCGCGGTTGTAGCCGCCGCGGCTGTCGCCGTCACGGCGGGGACGGTCGTCCCGGTCCTCATAACGACGCGGGCGGTCGTCGCGGCCTTCGCTGCGGCCGTAGCCGCCCCGGCTGTCCCCTCGGCCTTCCTGGCGGCCGTAGCCGCCGCGGCCCGAACGGTCGCCGTAGCCGCCGCCCTCGCGACGGCCGTAGCCGCCTCGCCGGTCATCTCCACCCTTGCGGGCGCGGCCGTCTTCAGCCACTCGATTCTCCCCCTCTATTCACCGCGACAAAACCAACCAAGTGTATGCCTCAGCCGATGACCTCGAACCCGGCGACGGTCTTCTTGCCGCGCCGGATCACTCCGTACCGCCCGTGAAGCAGGTCAGAAGGGTCGATAACGGCCGCAGGATCACTCACGCGGACGTTGTTGAGGTAGGCCCCGCCCTCCTTCGCGGCGCGGCGGGCCTCGCCCAGGCTCGCGACGACACCGGACTCCTTCATCGCCTCGGCGACCGTGACGTCCGGCTTCGTGAACTCGGCCAGGCCGGCCTCCACGAGCGCGGCGCGCAGGGTCGCCTCGGGCAGCGCGTCGAGCTCGCCGCGGCCGAACAGCGCCTGCGACGCCGCCACCACGTGCGCGGTCTCCTCCGCGCCGTGCAGCAGCGTCGTCATCTCCTCCGCGAGCGCCTTCTGCGCGAGGCGCGCGGCGGGCTTCTCGGCGGTGGCCCGCTCCAGCTCCTCGATCTCCTCGTGCGACTTGAACGAGAAGTATTTGAGGTAGCGCACGACATCGGCGTCGGCGGCGTTCACCCAGAACTGGTAGAACGCGTACGGGCTGGTCAGCTCGGGGTCGAGCCAGACCGCCCCGCCTTCGGTCTTGCCGAACTTGGTGCCGTCGGCCTTGAGGACCAGCGGCGTCACGAACGCGTGGACGTGCTCGCCCGCCTTGCGGCGCACGAAGTCGACCCCGGCGGTGATGTTGCCCCACTGGTCCGACCCTCCGAACTGGAGGGTGCAGCCGTTGCGGCGGTGCAGCTCGTAGAAGTCGTTCGACTGCAGGAGCTGGTATGAGAACTCGGTGAAGGAGATGCCGGATTCGAGGCGGGCCCTCACGACCTCGCGCGCGAGCATCTTCGAGACCGGGAAGTGCTTGCCGACGTCGCGCAGGAACTCCACGACGCCCATCTCGCTCGTCCAGTCGAGGTTGTTCACCGGGATCGCGCCGTTGTCGCCGTCGTAGGTCACGAACGGGGCGAGCTGCGCCCGGATCTTCTCGACCCAGCCGGCCACGACCTCGGGCGGGTTGATGCTGCGCTCCCCCGCCTCCTTGGGGTCGCCGATCTGGCCGGTCGCGCCGCCCACGAGCAGCAGCGGCTTCAGGCCCGCCTGCTGCAGGCGGCGGGCGGTGATGACCTGCATGAGATGGCCGACGTGCAGGCTCACCGCGGTCGGGTCGAAGCCCACATAGAAGGTCACCGGGCCCGCGTCGATGTGCTCGCGGAGAGCATCGGTACCGGTGGAGTCCTGCAGGAGGCCGCGCCATGCGAAGTCATCGAGAATATGCACGTCACCATTGTGCCCTAGCGGCCGAAACGCTTTTCGCGCTCCGAGCCCGGGCGTGACCCGGGCCGTCAGGCGTCCGCGCGCCGCCCCGTCGCCCCCAGCGCGAGCGCCGCCTCGATGAGGACCCGCAGCTCAAGCGCCGCATTGGTCTTCGCGACCTGCTTCGTCGGACCCCTGCCCTCGGCGGCGATCCGCTCCTCCGCGGCGGGCAGCCAGCCCTCGGCGCGGCACGTGAAGGTCCGCTCGTGCGAGGGACCGTCGACCGAGAAGTCCCATGTCAGCGGCTTCACCACGCCGCGGGCGGCGTAGATCTGGACCGCCTCGGCCGGATTGACCCCGGCATCGACGAGGACCTTCTTCGGGCCGTCGACGCGCGGCTTCGCGTCGGAGTCGGACGACAGGTCGGGCAGGCCCGCCAGCGCCGCCACCAGCGCCAGCGCGGCCTGGTTCCGGGCCTCCTTCTTGTTGCGCTGCAGGCGCTTCGGCGAATCGACCTGCTCGCCGTCGTAGCGGATCGAGACCTGCGCGGAGAACAGCGGTCCCTCGAAACCGGGCGCGTCCTCCACCGTCCACAGCACGTTCGTCTCGTTGCTCACCGGACCGCCGAGCCGGTCCTGCAGGTAGACGTTCACGATCGACTGGGCCTGCTGCGGCTCGTCCGCCAGCAGCCGGTTCATACGCTCGCGCAGCGGCTCGAACCCGCCGCGCCCGTACAGGTACACCGAGGCGAACTCGCGCAGCTGCAGCTCGCGGGCGTCGAAGCGCCGCGTCGTGTCCTCGGCCAGCCCGGGCGGGATCTCGCCGCGCTCGACCGCGAACTGGAGGACCCGCGCGAACTGCTTGTAGGGCAGGGCCGCGAAGTCGGCGGACTCGGCGTGCCGCGCGGTCTGCTCGTGCGCTTTCTGCTTGAAGTACTCGGCCTTCGCGCGCCGTTCCTCCTCCACCCGTTCGTTGACGTGGGCGGCGACGGCCTCGAGTTCCTCGATCGGGTAAGGGCTCGGGCGGCCGAGCGCGGCCGCGAGCAGGATGCGCTGGACGACGAGGTCGGGGTAGCGGCGGATCGGGCTCGTCGCGTGCGTGTACGCGGGGAGCTGGAGGCCGTGGTGGCCGTGCACCGTCGGGCCGTACGTGGCCGCGCGGGCGACCATGCGCATGCGGGTGCGCAGCATCTCGAACGCGGTGCCGTCCCCGGCGGCGGCGATCGACTCGAGTTCGGCGCGCAGTTCGGCGGGGTCGCCGGCGACGGCGGCGAGGCGGTGGTTGCGGAACAGGATCGGCAGGTCCTCGCGGACCGCCCAGGCCGCGATCTGGGCGTTCGCGGCGATCATGAACTCCTGCACGATGACGTACCCGGAGTTGCGCTCGGCGCTGTCGAGCCGGACGAGCTGGCCCTCCTCGTTGGTCGCGAATCCCGAGAGCAGGTCGTAGAACGCGAGCGCTCCCGCGCTGCGGCGCGCGGCCAGCATCGTCTGGGCGAAGCGCAGGGCGAGCGCGAGCGTGCCGTGGAGGGGGTGCGCGGGGTCGTTCGCGGCGTCGGCGGCCTCGGCGTGGGTGAGGATCCAGGACTCGGTGAGCCGGCCGGGGCCGAGGTCGGCGGCGAGGAGGTTCCCGGCGGCGTCGAGCCGCAAGTGGACGGCGAAGGTGTCGTTCTCGCGGCCGGGTTCGAGGGAGGCGGCCTCCACGACGGGCGCGGGGAGCATGTGCCTGGTCTGCTCGGGCCGGTAGCGGGTATGGACGCGGCGGTGGGCCTCGGTGTCGGCGCGGCCGCCGGTCGTGACGTGGTCGGCGACGCGGGCGATGTGGATCCAGACGGCGAAGCCGTCGCCGTCGGGTTCGATCCAGATGGCGTCGTCGCGGTCGACGGTGGTCGCGGCGTCGATCATGATCCCGGTCTGGGCGGGGTTGTGGTCGGCCAACTGCGCTCCTCGATTTTTCCGGCGCTCATCGTATCGCGTAACGCTTCCCGTTCCGGGAAACGTTACGGGCACGCCCGCGTGACCGGCAAAGGCCGATCGCGCGGTGCACCGGAAGCGAGGATCGCAGCCGCGTGCGGCAACGGAGGGGCCGGGCGCGCCCGGTCCCTCCGTCTTGGATCAGGGACGCAGGTCCCAGGTCTCCAGCCGCCCGCACATCCCCCACTTCGCGGCCGGGTCCCCGGCGTCGGCGACGTGGGCGTCGCACAGGTGCGCCGGGTCGGCCTTCGCGAGGGCGTCCAGGTGGGCGCCGGTCGCGTCGGCCTGGGCCTTGGGACCGTCGGCCCAGAGCCGCCGCCAACTCTCGGTGCGGGAGGAGACGAGGCGGGCCGCGCTGTCCCACAAGGGCTTCATGGCCGCCGGGCCTTCGGCTTCGACGCGTTCGCGCAGGGCGAGGTAGCCGTCGACGGCGAGGTCCCGGCGGGCCCTGGTGGCCTCGCCGCGCTCGGTCTCGGTGAGGTCGGGCGCGGCCGGGGCCGTCGCGGCGGCGAGGTACGCCTCCGGGTCGGCCAGGACCGCTTCGGGGAAGGTGAACACGGCGTCCCCGGCCTCGGGGATGCCGGCGTTCTGCATGACCACGACGAGTTGCAGGTCGCCCGAGCCGTTGATGAGGCGGTGGACCGTCCCGGGCGTGAACCACAGGACGCTGCCGCGGGCGAGGTCGTGCCGCTCGTAGCCGTTCCCCGACAGGGTCTCGACCGCCCCGGTGCCGCCGGTGACCACATAGCCCTCGGTGGACGCGGTGTGCAGGTGCGGACTGCCGCCCGCCTGGCCGTCCACAGTGGGCCAGTCGTAGACCGTGACGAGGGAGACGGCCGTGCCGCCGGGGAAGCCGCCCACCGCTACCCCAGCCGGGCCAGTTCGGCGGCGGCCAGTTCGGCGATCTTCGCGGCCCCGTCGACCCCGGTGTCGCCGTTGCAGATCGCCACGGCGTGCCGCAGGGTCACGGTGTCGCCGGGCGCCATCGGCAGCTCGGTGTCGAAGAACGGCGCCGGGCAGACCGCGGCGAACGGCGTCGAGCGGACGAACCACTTGACGGGCGCGGTCGGGTTCTCGGGGTGGTCGGTGAAGACCAGCGTCGAGGCGGCGTCGACCGAGTCGTGCTTGCCCCGGAAGGCCAGCCAGTCGCCGCGCTCGCCCATCTTCTCGTCGCCGCCTTCGCCCGCGGCGGTGTAGATCGCGCCCTCGGTGAAGGAGCGCGGTCCGCGCCAGAAGAAGCCGCCGTAGCCGGCGTTCTCGCGGCCCTCGGTGGTCGGGCTGCCCATGACGACCGTGTCCTGGGTGTCGTTGGTGAACGCGGTCGAGAAGGAGAGCACCCACTGGTCGTCAGAGAGGACGGTGACGGCGAAGGCGCGCGTCTCGGAGAAGAAGTGCCGTCCGTCCTGGGTGATCCAGTCGAGCGTCTCGGCGACGCGCACGCCGTTCTCGTCGGCGACGAGCTCGGTGAACTCCTTGTGCGCCATGGTGCCGTCGTTCTTCTCGTCCACGTAGCCCTTGCCGCGGCGGAACGTGGCCCCGCCCCAGAAGTTCTCCGGTCCGGCGTTCGGGATCGAGAGGGCGATGCCCTTGTGCCACACGTGGTCGTGCGGGCGGTAGAGGCTCACCTGGTTCCCGGCGAGGTCGAACAGCGGCTCGAAGTAGGGCCGGGGCGACTCGAACTGCGCGTTGTCGGGGCGGTACACGTACCGCAGGATCTCCAGGTCGCCCTTCGAGATCGAGAGCGCGGTGCCAGAGTCGTTCAGTTGCAGCGTCATCGGTTGTTCTCTCTTCTCGGGTCCAGGATCACTTGCGGTCGGGCCAGGGCGCGCCGGAGCCGTCCATGCGCTGGTAGAACGGCGAGGTCGGGTCGATGTCGCCGGCGCGGACGCGCTTGCCGGTGAAGGCGGAGGCGTAGATCGCGGCGAGCAGTTCGAGGGTGCTGCGGGCCTCCTGGACGGTGACCGGCGGGGCGGTCCTGCCGTCGAGGGCGTCGGCGATGCGCAGGAACTGGGCGTAGTGGCCCGAGGACTTGCCGCGCGGCTCACCCGCCCAGGCGCGGTTGACCTCGTCGGCGGCCGCGTCGATGGGGTGGATGCTCCAGTTGTCGTCGCCGTAGCCGTAGAGGTGGTCGAGTTCGACGGTGGCATTGTCGAAGTCGAGCCGGATCTGCGAGACCTCGCGCGGGGAGAGCAGCGAGTTCGTGATCACCACGGACGCACCGGATTCGAGGGTGACGATCGCGTGCGAGACGTCCTCGGTGTTGGTGATGCGGCGGTGGCGGTGCGCGGTGGCGACCACCTCCGACCAGGGGCCGACCATCGACAGGAGGGTGTCGATCTGGTGGATGCCGTGGCCCATGGTGGGGCCGCCGCCCTCGGTCTCCCAGCGCCCGCGCCATTCGACCGCGAAGTACTCCTCGGGGCGGTACCAGAGGGTGTCGCACTTGGCGACCGCGAGGCGGCCGAGGACGCCGGAGGCGGTCATGGCGCGCACCCGGTCGGCCCCGGAGCCGAAGCGGTGCTGGGAGATGAGCGCGAAGTCGGCGGTGGAGGCGGCCGCGGCGGCCGCGATCCGGTCGAACTCGGCGAGGCTGAGGGCCGGGGGCTTCTCGCAGATGACGCCGACTCCGGCTTCGAGGGCCGCGATGGCGCCGGGCGCGTGGGCCACAGGCGGGGTGCAGAGGTCGACGAGGTCGAGTTCCTCGGCGGCGAGCAGCTCCTCGATCGAGGCGTAGCCGCGCTCGACGCCGAACTTCGCTTTGAACGCCTCGAGTCGCTCGGTGTCGGGGTCGACGGCCGCGACCAGCTCGATGCGGCCTTGGCAGTGATCGCGCAGGTTGTCGGCGTGCACGCCGGCGATGCCGCCGGTGCCGACGACGGCGAGGCGGTAGGGGGAGGTCACAGTGGACTCCTTCGTCACAGGTCTGTAAGCGTTTTCCAGTGCCTTGGCAATACTAGCCGACGACGGCGCGCGTCGAAACCTCCGTCGCCAGCGCGCGGGTGCCGGGCTCCAGGCGGCGCGAGCCGTTCACCTCGACGTTGAGCGCGGCCACCGTGTCCGCGGCCGAGCGCGCGAGACGCAGTTCGAGCGCCCCGGCTTCGACGACCCACGCGTTGTCGACGCCGACGAACGCGGCCAGTTCCACGGGCATCGCGAAGCGGGCCTCGCGGGCCTCGCCGGGGGCCAGGTCGAGCCGGGCGAAGCCGACGAGGCGCTGCACGGGCCGGACGGCGGAGGCGACCGGGTCGTGGAGGTAGAGCTGCACGACCTCGGTGCCGTGGCGCTCGCCGGTGTTGCGCACGCGCACCGAGACCTCGACCGTGCCTTCGGGACCGACCTCGGCGCCCGAGACGAGTGCCGCGTCCTCCCAGGCGAACTCGGTGTAGGAGAGGCCGTGCCCGAAGACGTAGCGGGCCGTGGGGTCGACCGAGGAGACCGAGGAGCGGCGGGCCAGTTCGGGGGCGAGGTAGGTGGCGGGCGGGGAGTCCGGGCGGGCCGGGACGCCCGCGGGCAGGCGGCCCTCGGGCTCGGCCGCGCCGGTGAGCACTGCGCTGATCGCGCCCGCGCCCTCCTGGCCGGGCAGGAACGCCTGCACTATCGCGGCGGCCCGGTCGGGAGCCGTGCCGAGGGCGTACGGGCGGCCGGAGATCACGACGACCACGGTGGGCGTGCCCGAGTCGAGCACGGCTTCGAGCAGTTCGGGCTGGCGGCCCGGCAGCGCGTGGGTCGGCGCGTCGCAGCCTTCGCCGGAGGTGCCGCGGCCGAAGAGCCCGGAGCGGTCGCCGACGGCGACGATGGCGAGGTCGGCCGCGGCGGCGGCGTTCGCGGCCGCGGCGATCTCGGTGTCGCTCGCGTCGAGGACGGTGCCCGCGGCGAGGTGCTCGATGACGGCGCCCGGGAGGTCGGCGGCGAGGCGTTCGGCGACGGTGGCGATCGCGACGCCCATGTCCACGTGGGGGTACGGGTCGTTGGAGTCGATCTCGGCGGCGTCGTTGCGGCCGTGGTGGTTCGGGAAGGCGTAGCAGCCGAGCATGACGGCCTTGTCGTCGGCGACCGGGCCGACGAGCGCGATCCGCCCGGGCGCGGAGGCCAGCGGCAGGGTGCCGTCGTTGGCGAGCAGCACGATCGACTTGCGGGCGACCTCGGCGGCCAGCGCGCGGGCGTGCGGCGGGTCGAGGTCGATCGCGGCGGCGGGCTCGGGCAGCTCCTCGAGCAGGCCGAGCTGGATCTTCTGGGTGAGGACGCGCTCGACGGCGCGGTCGACGACGCTCTCGTCGACGCGGCCGGCGGCGACGGCGGCCTGCAGGGGCGCCCCGTAGCAGTCGACGCCGGGGAGCTCGACGTCCACGCCGCCGGCGAGGCCGAGCGCGGCCGCCTCGGCCTTGTCGGCGGCGACGCCGTGGAGGGAGTTGAGGAAGTTGACGCCGAAGTAGTCGGAGACGACGGTCCCGTCGAAGCCCCACTCGTCGCGCAGGATGCGCTGCAGCAGTTCGGGGTTGGCGTGGGAGGCGACGCCGTCGTTGGCCGCGTAGGAGGGCATCACGGAGCCGGCGCGGCCGATGCGCACCGCCATCTCGAACGGGGTCAGGTAGGTCTCGGCGAACTGGCGGGGGCCGACGTAGACCGGGCCGAAGTTGCGGGCGGCGTGCGAGGCGGAGTAGCCGGCGAAGTGCTTCAGCGTGGCGATGATCCCCGAGTCCTGCAGGCCCGCGACGTACGCGGTGGCGAGGGTGCCGGTGAGGTAGGGGTCCTCGCCCATGGTCTCCTCGGTGCGGCCCCAGCGCGAGTCGGCCACGACGTCCAGGACCGGCGCGAGGCCCTGGTGGACGCCGACGCTGCGCATCGTGACGCCGATCTGCTGGGCCATCGCGCCGACGAGCTCGGGGTCGAAGGTCGCTCCCCAGGCGAGGGCCGTCGGGAAGATGGTCGCACCGTGGGCCATGAACCCGGTGAGGCATTCCTCGTGGGCGAGGGCGGCGATCCCGAAGCGGCTGGAGGCCTGGATGCGGCGCTGGAGGGCGGCGAGGTTGGCGGCGCCTTCGGCGGGGGGCACGGGGGCCGAGCCGAAGGGGCGGGTCAGCTGGCCCAACCCGTGCGCGATGACCTCGTCCTCGGAGACCGCGCCGGTCTGCTCGCTCTGGTGCGGGGCCATGTCGCCCGCGTCGGCGTCGACGCCGCGCCAGAGGCTGTACAGCTGCGCGCACTTCTCCTCGAGCGTCATCCGCTTGACCAGACCGGCGGCGCGTTCGGCCGCGTCCACGGGGGTGTCGGTGTCCATGCTGCTCCACTCAAGCGGCCCGGAACGCTGGAACTGCTGGTTCCGGGCCGATAGTTTCTGAAACTTTTCTGATCGTTTTCGATACAGGTTTGCACACCATAACATTGATGACGGGGTACTTCTAGGGTTGATCTGATCGTGGGATGCGCTTGCCCAGGACCTCGATTCGAGCAAAGTTCTCGAAAGTTTCGGGTGGAATCCGGGAGCCCAGAGGCGCCGCTATAAGATGTCGGCACTACGGTTGGGCAGGAACGACCAGGAGGACCCTTGAGCGAAGACGAACACGGACGCGTCACGATCCGCGCCATCGCCGACGAGGCCGGCGTCAGCGTGCCCACGGTCTCGCGCGTCATCAACGGCCGCTCGGACGTCGCCCCCGAGACGCGCAAACGCGTCGAGGAACTGCTGAACGAGCGCGGCTACCAGCGCCGCCGCTCCACCCGCGCGCCCAGCCGCGCGCGCCTGGTCGACCTGGTCTTCAACGAGATCGACAGCCCCTGGGCCGTGGAGATCATCCGCGGCGTCGAGGACGCGGCGCACGCCGCGGGGGTCGGCACCGTCGTCTCGGCCGTCCACCGCCGCCGCGCCTCCACCGAGCAGTGGCTCGACAACCTCCGCACGCGCGCCTCCGACGGCGTGATCCTCGTGGTCTCCCAGCTCGCGTCCCCGATCCTGGAGCAGCTGCGCCACCTCGGCGTCCCCATGGTCGTGCTCGACCCCTCGGGCGGGCCCACCATGGACGCCCCCGCGATCGGCGCCACCAACTGGGCCGGCGGCCTCGCCGCCACCGAGCACCTGATCTCCTTGGGCCACAGCCGCATCGGCTTCATCCACGGCCCCAAGCAGGTGCTGTGCTCGCGCGCGCGATTCGACGGCTACCGCGCCGCGCTCGACGCCGCCGGCATCGCGTACGACCCCACCTTGGTCTACGACGGCGACTTCTACCACCAGTCCGGGTTCGACGCCGCCGCCTCGCTCCTGCGCCTCCCCCAGCCGCCCACCGCGATCTTCGCCTCCTCCGACCAGATGGCGTTCGGCGCCTACGAGGCGATCCGCCAGGCGGGCCTGCGCATCCCCGAGCAGGTCAGCGTCATCGGCTTCGACGACCTGCCGGAGTCGCGCTGGACCAGCCCGCCCCTGACGACCATCCGCCAGCCCCTCGCCGAGATGGGCGCCGTCGCCGCCCGCACCGTCCTGGAGATGGCCGCGGGCAACGACATCGACTCCCCGCGCCTCGAGCTCGCCACCGAGCTCGTCGTCCGCGAGTCGACGGCACGGCTCCAGCCCTGACGGGTCAGCCCTGCGGGATGCCGCCGTTCTCCAGCGGCACCGGCGCGGCGTCGACCTCGGTCACCTCGCCCACGTTCAGGTTGTACGTGGTGCCCTCGTAGTCCTGGACGCCGTCCTCGATGGTCGCGATGCCGACCGTCTGGTACCCGGCGTGGTTCGAGTCGCTGAAGCCCAGCGGCACGATCCCGTTGCCCAGCAGCTCCCCCGACTCGACCGCGGCGATGAGCGACTCGCGCGTCGGCTCGTCGCCCGCGGCGGCCAGGGCCTCGGCGAACAGGTAGCCCACGCTCATGCCGAACACCGTGTTGCCGGTGAACGGCGCCCCGTCGTTGTACTCCTCGTTGATCTGCCTGAACAGCGCGTTCCACTCGCTGTCGGCGTTGAACGGCAGGTAGTTGACGCTCACCAGGCCCTCCAGGAGCGCCGGTCCCGCCTCGCCCAGGTACTCCAGCAGCGTCGGGTAGTCCGCGCCCGAGGACGAGACGTACCAGTCCGGCGACCACTCCATCTGCGCTGCCGTCGCCAGCGCCATCGCGGTGAAGCCGTTGATGGTGCCGAGGATGTTCACCTCGCAGCCGGCGGCCCGCATCGCGGCGAGCTGGCCCGTCAGGTCCTCGTCCCAGGAGAGGTAGGTCTGGACCTGGGCGATCTCGTTGCTGTCGATGACGATCTCGACGCCCTCGAGGATGCCCTCGCCGTACTCGTCGTCCTGGCCGAGCACGCAGACCACGGCGTCCGGGCGCCGGTCGACGGCGTACTGGGCGAGCGCGGCGCCCTCGGTGACGTACTCGGCGTTGTAGCCGAAGGTGTTGGGGTAGAGGTCGGGCTGGTTCCACACCCGCGAGCCCGAGGAGATGAAGAGGTCGGGGACGCCTTCGTCGTCGACGTAGTCGAGCACCGAGGAGTGGGTGGGGGTGCCGAGGCCGTTGACGATGGCGAGCACGTCGTCCTGCTCGACGAGCTCGGTGACCGCCTGCTGGGTGGCGGTCGGGTCGTAGGCGTCGTCCTTGATGAGGTACTCGATGGTGCGGCCGTTGACGCCGCCGCCGGCGTTGACGTACTCGAAGTAGGCCGAGGTGGCCGCCGAGATCGCGGCGTATCCGGCCGCCGCGGGACCCGTCAGCGGCTGGTGTGTGCCGATCGTCACAGTGGTCGGGGTGACTCCGGGGGTGTCCGGCTCCTCCGGCTCGGTGCACGCCACGAGGGCGAGCGACGCCGCCGCGACGAGTGCCGCAAGCGCCGATGTTGTTGCGGGAGAACGCATGACGATGACCTCTGAAATTCCACTACCGATGGGTCACTTACTGGCGAGTAAGCAACACGTGAAGCGAAATCGTATGCGTTTCCGTCGATTCTTGGGGTCCGGCGTTCGGCCAGATCTCCAGTAGGTCGTTCGCCGCCGCCCGGCCTCCGCGCCCCGGCGCGGACGTCCGCCCGGATCGGGGGCGCGCCCCTAGGCGTTCGGGGCGACGTCCGTGCCCGCCCCGCGCTTGCGCGGCCGCACCGCCTCGCGCACCGCCTCCGGAGCCGACTCCAGGCCCAGCGGCACCAGCCCGGCGTCGGCGATCAGCGCGAGGTCGTCCTTCGCGGCCTGGCCCTCGCTCGTCAGGTAGTCCCCCAGGAAGATCGAGTTCACGATCTGCAGCGCCACCCCCTGCATGTGCCGCAGGTGCACCTCCCGGCCCGCCGCGAGCCGCACCTCCGCGGCCGGGTTCGCCAGGCGCACCATCGCCAGGATGCGCAGGCACCGGCGCGGGTCCAGCTCCCACGTGTCCGCCAGCGGCGTGCCCTCGAACGGCAGCAGGAAGTTCACCGGGATCGAGTCGACCTCGAGCCCCCTGAGCCCCAGCGCCACCGAGACGAGGTCGGCGTCCGACTCCCCCATGCCCGCGATGAGGCCCGAGCACGGCGACAGGCCCGCGCCGTGCGCCGCGTTCACCGTGTCCACCCGGTCGTCGAACGTGTGCGTCGAGCAGATCTCCGCGTACGAGTCCTCCGACGTGTTCAGGTTGTGGTTGTAAGCGTCCGCCCCCAGATCGGCCAGCCGCTCCGCCTGACCCTCCTGCAGCAGGCCCAGGCACGCGCACACCTCGACCCCCGGCGCGGCGTTCTTCACCGCCGCGATGGTCTTCCCCACCCGCTCCACATCCATATCGGTCGGACCGCGCCCGCTCGCCACCAGGCACACCCGCGAGGCCCCGCCCGCGACGCCGGCCGCCGCCTGCTCCGCGGCCTGCTCCGGGCTCAGCCACGTGTACTTCAGGACGTCGGCCTTCGAACCGAGCCGCTGCGAGCAGTAGTTGCAGTCCTCCGGGCACAGCCCGCTCTTGAGGTTCACCAGGTAGTTCAGCTTCACGGTGTTCCCGAAGTGGCGGAAGCGAAGCCGCGCGGCCGCGGCGACCACGTCCATGAGCTCGGCGTCCGCGCTCGCCAGCACCGCCTCGAGATCGGCGGCGGCAGGGGCCGCCCCCGCGTCGGCGGCGGCGGACAGGCGGCTGAGGGCTTCGTGCACTGCGGTCATGGCAAAAATCTTGCCACAGCCCGCCCGCCCGGGACCTTTGGCATGGTTCACGGCCAATGCGTGCAATAGACCTCCGACATCATCCTCAGACCGCAGCGTCGCGATCTGGATACACTTGCTACAGTGGGTGGTCGGTGCTGCGACGAACGCGGCGGGCTGGTGGAGGTCCCCCTGCTCGCGTTCCCTACGACGAACCGCTCGAGCCATCCGGAGAGAACCAACCGTGCCGATCGCACCTGGACAACCGGCGTTGATCGCCGTCGCAGTCGCGACCCTCTGGGCCCAGCCCTCGGCCCCAGGACCGGAGGACCGGCTCGCGCTCGGCGCGCCCTCCGCCATCCGCGAATGGGTCGCCCGGCTCACCAACGACATCCGCGCCAACGGCCTCAAAGGACGCGTGCGCACCCAATGCCTCCTCGGCACCCGCGTCGAGGTCCTCCAGGTCGCCGAAGGCTGGGCCGAGGTGACCTGCGCGCAGCAGCGCACCTCCGGCTGGGTCCCGGTCGACCAGCTCGTGCACCCCGCCGAGGGCGACGCGGACGGCGTCGAGCACTTCGTGAGCGCCACCGCCACCGCCGTGCGCGACGAACCCGGCGGCGACGTCGCCATCCCCGGCGTCACGCTCGGCACCCGCCTGCGGGTCGTCGGCACCCCTTACCGCGGCTGGGTCCCCGTCGGCCTCCCCGGCCCCCGCCAGCCCGGCTGGGTGCCGCAGCGCGACCTCGCGACCGAGCCTGTCACGGTCCGCGCTCTGGCCGAGCCGCCCTCGACCGGGCTCGTCTCCGCCGGCCTCGACGCGGTCAAGCTCGCCCAGCAGCTCCTGGAGATCCCCTACCTCCACGGCGGCGTCAGCGCCTACGGCATCGACGCCCCCGGGCTCGTGTGGATCGTCTACCGCCAGCTGGGGATCGACGTGCCGCGGTTCAACGACGAGCTCATCAAGGCCGGCGAGGCCGTCGACTTCGACGACCTCCACCCCGGCGACCTCGTGTTCCTCGAGCACGGCGGCGACCCCAAGACCCCGGCGATCATGGCCGAACGCGGCCAGTCGGACCTCCCCGAGGTCATCTTCTCGTCCTCGGTCTACGGCAAGGTCGTCGTCGAATCCCTCAAGGACTCCGAGCTGGCCGGCATCACCGCCTGCCGCCGCCTCCCCGTCCAAGCCTGAAACGTGCAAAAACGGCCCGCCTCCCTGCCGGGAGGCGGGCCGTTTCGCTCGCGGTGTGCGGACTCCTGACGCCTACTTCTCGGCGACGGCGACCTCGGGGGCGCCGGCGCCCATGGCGGCCTCGGACTCCGCGAAGAGCTCCTTGAACGACTTGCCCTGGCGGTGCAGCAGGATCCAGTTGGCGAGCACGACCGCGGCCAGCACGCCGGCGATGATGCCGAGCGAGATCGTAGTCGGGATGTGCGGCATCCACTCGATGTGGTGACCGCCGTTGATGAACGGCAGCTGGTTCTCGGCGAGGCCGTTCATGACCAGCTTGACGCCGATCCAGCCGAGGATCGCCGCGAGGCCCAGGTGCAGGTACTTCAGGGACTTCAGCATCGCGGCCAGCAGGAAGTACAGCTGGCGCAGGCCCATGAGCGCGAAGATCGTGGCCGTGAAGACCAGGTACGGCTCCTGGGTGAGGCCGAAGATCGCCGGGATCGAGTCGAGCGCGAACAGGATGTCGGTCGAGCCGATCGCGATCATCGCCAGCAGCAGCGGCGTCACGAACTTGACGCCGTCGATGCGCGCGAACAGCTTGCTGCCGTGGTAGTCGGCACTGACGCGCAGCTTCGACTCGGCGAACTTCATGAAGCGCGACTGCTCGTAGTGCTCCTCGCCCTCTTCGCCCTCGTGCGCGTTCTCACGCAGCTGCCCGATAGCGGTCCAGATGAGGATCGCGCCGAAGATGAGGAAGACCCAGCTGAACTTCGCGATGAGCACCGAGCCCACCGCGATGAACCCGCCGCGCAGGACGATCGAGAGCACGATACCCACGAGCAGCACCCGCGACTGGAGCTCCGCCGGGACCCGGAAGCCCTGGATGATGAGAAGGAAGACGAAGAGGTTGTCGACCGAGAGCGCCAGCTCGGTCAGGTAGCCGGCGTAGAACTGCCCGCCGTACGTCGCACCCTGCGTCGCGAACATGATGACGCCGAAGACCAGCGCAGCTCCGATGTACACGCCGGCCCAGGAGGCGGATTCCTTTGTCGAGAGTTTGTGGGGGTTGCGAACGGCCATCACCAGGTCGAGAACGACCACGGACGCCAGCACCGCCATCGTGAGAGCCCAGGCCCACGCGGGGAGGTCCAATGTGTTGCCTTCCTTGCCTTCTGGAGGGTCACATGGTCTCTCCCGGTCCGGGCGGACCAGCGCCACCGGGGACCGATCGCGGTCCCGTGCATTGACGACGACGCTAACAGCGGCGAGCGCTGCGGGATACTCCCCACATACCTGATTCTGAACAGACGGGACTATTCTGCCTGCCGGAACCCGACTTGTCATCAGTCAGATTTGTGACTTCACTCTCGACACTACAGCGGGTGGTGGCCGTGTGGCTGGAGCTGTGCGAAGCTCCGCTCATGGTTCTCGAAGTCGCTGAAATCAAGATCACCCCCGGCCAGGAAGAGGCCTTCAAAGACGCCTACCGGGGCGCCCGCGAATTCGTGCTGGCCTCCCCCGGCCTGCGCTCAATGCGGATGACCCAAGGGGTCGAAACCCCGACCCGGTTCGTGCTCCTCATCGAATGGGACTCCGTCGAGGCCCACGAGCAGGGCTTCCGCGAGACCGACCGGTTCCCGAAATGGCGCGAGGCCATCGGGCCGTACTTCTCCCAGCCCCCGCTGGTGGAGCACTTCGACGACCTCGACTAGACCCTGCGAAGCAGAACGGCTCGCGCCCGCGGGCGCGAGCCGTTCGCGTGGTTCTAAGCGCCGGCCTCGTCGATTTCGCGGAGTTCGCGTTTGAGGTCGGCGATCTCGTCGCGGTAGGCGGCGGCGAGCTCGAAGCGGAGCTCCCTTGCCGCCGCGAGCATCTGCTCGTTGCGCTCGTCGAGCTGCTTGAGGATCTCGGAGCGGACCTTGCCGGCGCCCTGCTCGCGCTTGCCCTTCGGCAGGGTCGCCCACGGGTCCTCCTCGACCATCTTCGCGGTCTCGGCGGCCGAGTCGTACAGGTCCTCCATGATGTCGCCGATGCGCTTGCGCAGCGGCTGCGGGTCGATCCCGTGCTCCAGGTTGTAGGCGACCTGCTTCTCGCGGCGCCGGTCGGTCTCGTCGAGGGCGGCCTTCATCGAGTCCGTCAGGTTGTCCGCGTACATCAGGACCGTGCCCGAGACATTGCGGGCCGCGCGGCCGATCGTCTGGATGAGCGAGGTCGCCGAGCGCAGGAACCCCTCCTTGTCGGCGTCGAGGATCGCCACCAGCGACACCTCGGGCAGGTCGAGGCCCTCGCGGAGGAGGTTGATGCCGACCAGCACGTCGTAGTCGCCGCGGCGCAGCTCCCCCAGCAGCTCGACCCGGCGCAGCGTCTCGACCTCGGAGTGCAGGTACCGCACCCGGATGCCGTTGTCCATGAAGTAGTCGGTGAGGTCCTCGGCCATCTTCTTGGTCAGCGTGGTGACGAGCACGCGTTCGTTGCGCTTGGCGCGCTCGTTGATCTCGTGCATGAGGTCGTCGATCTGGCCCTTGGTCGGCCGCACCTCCACATGCGGGTCGACCAGGCCCGTGGGGCGGATGACCTGCTCCACGAACTGGCCCTTCGTCTGCTCCAGCTCCCACTTGCCCGGGGTGGCCGAGAGGTAGACGGTCTGGCCGACGCGCTCGCGGAACTCGTCGAAGCGCAGCGGCCGGTTGTCCTGCGCGCTCGGCAGCCGGAAACCGTGCTCGACGAGGTTGCGCTTGCGCGACGCGTCGCCCTCGGACATGGCGCCGACCTGCGGCACGGTCTGGTGCGACTCGTCGAGGATCGTGATGAAGTCCGACGGGAAGTAGTCGAGCAGCGTGTGCGGCGGCGTGCCGGCCGGGCGGCCGTCGATGTGCCGCGAGTAGTTCTCGATGCCGTTGCAGGTGCCGATCTGCTTCATGTTCTCCAGGTCGAACACGGTGCGCATGCGCAGCCGCTGGGCTTCCAGGAGCTTGCCCTGGGACTCCAGCTCCGTGAGCCGCTCCTCGAGCTCGACCTCGATGTCCCGGATCGCGCGGGCCATGCGCTCGTTGCCCGTGGCGTAGTGCGAGCCGGGGAAGATGAGCACCCGGTCGACCTCGCGGATCACGTCGCCGGTGATCGGGTGGAGGTAGTAGAGCCGGTCGATCTCGTCGCCGAACATCTCGATCCGGATCGCCAGCTCCTCGTACGCCGGGATGATCTCGATCGTGTCGCCGCGCACGCGGAAGGTGCCGCGGGTGAAGGCGATGTCGTTGCGGCTGTACTGGACGTCGACGAGACGGCGCAGCAGCTTGTCGCGGTCCCACTCCTGGCCGACCGCGACCTCGGTGGCCTGCTCCAGGTACTCGGCGGGGGTGGCGAGGCCGTAGATCGCGGAGACGGTGGCGACCACGACGACGTCGCGGCGGGTCAGCAGCGAGTAGGTGGCGCGGTGGCGCAGCCGCTCGACCTCCTCGTTGATCGAGGCGTCCTTCTCGATGTACGTGTCCGTCTGGGCGACGTACGCCTCGGGCTGGTAGTAGTCGTAGTAGGAGACGTAGTACTCGACCGCGTTGTTGGGCAGGAGCTCGCGGAACTCCTTCGCCAGCTGCGCGGCCAGCGTCTTGTTGTGGGCCATGACGAGCGCGGGGCGCTGCAGCTTCTCGATCAGCCACGCGGACGTGGCCGACTTGCCCGTGCCGGTCGCGCCCAGCAGGACCACGTCCCGTTCGCCGCGCTCGATGCGCTCGGCCAGCCCGGCGATGGCCGCCGGCTGGTCGCCCGAAGGCTTGTACTCGCTGACCACCTCGAAGCGCCCCTCGGCGCGCGGAATATCGAATGCCACGGCCCAACCGTAGCGCCGGGGTACGACACACTTCGCGCTCGGCGGTGACTTTTCCCGGTCCGAGTCGTTGGTCCCTGCGTGAGCTCCACTACCGCAGTTCCCTGGAAATCGGCCCTCATGTGGGTCATGGCCATCATCGTCGCGATCGCCGTGGCCGGGTGGTTCGCCGTCTCGTGCAGCCCGGGCCGGTCGGACGCCGAGCGGCCCGTCAGCGAGCAGGAGGCCGCGCTGCTGGCCGGGATGCGCGAGCGCAACCACGGCGACGAGCCCGTCGCGGTGCGCATCAGCGTGCCCACGGACGGCGGGACGGTGACCGCCGACGGGTACCTGGACTGGCAGGTGCCGATGCTGTACGCGCGCGTGCCCGACGCCGAAGGCGAGCACCGGCTGATCCAGGCCATCCCGGGCCTCATCGCGACCCGCGCGGACGACGAGGCGGCCTTCAGCGGGCTGCGCGTCCCCGAGGGCGGCTGGACGACCAGGCAGATGCTCTCGGGCGCGGAGACGCCCCTGGACACGACCGTCGACATCCTCGCGTCGTCGCTGTTCACCTTGACGTCCGCTCAGGCCGACGACCCGGCCGAACTGGCCGAGAAGGCCACATGGCGGGAGGAGGGGGTCATCGACGGCGAACCGGTCGACTCCTTCCGCGCGCCGATCATGGTGGAGAGCAGCCAGGAGGGCGCGGCGAGCCCCGAGGCCCTGTACTCGCTCGACAAGGCCGGCGACCTGCGCCGCTTCCAGGTGAACACCGGCGAGGCGAGCCTCTCGGCCGTGGACTTCCTGCGCGAGGTCGAACTCGACGCGACCGGGCTCGTGGCCACCGACCTCCTCGGCGGCCCCGCGATCGCGCCGGCCGCCGTCAGCGGGGACCTGGCCGAGACCATCGCGCACGTGCGCGAGGCGAACTGGGAGGAGACCGCCGCGGTCGAACTGACCGTGCCCACCGGCGACGGGCAGGTCACCACGGGCCGCGGCGAGATCGACTGGCGCACCATGACCGCGTACCTGCACGTGACCGACGCGAGCGGGCAGCGGCTGTTCCTGGCCCGGCCCGGCGGGTACGCGACCCACGCCGCGGAAGACGAGCTGCCCGAGACGCCGCCGACCGACGGCTGGGAGGCGCACGCGCTGGGCGACGAGGACGCCGCGGAGCACTTCGGCCCGGTCGAATCGCTCGTGTTCCGCGTCCTGGAGATGGCCGCCGAGGACGCGGACGACGCCGATGCGATGGCGGAGCAGGCGTACCTGCTCCGCACCGACGAAGTCGACGGTGAGTCAGTGGACGTGGTCGAGTTCCCCGTCGCCGGCGACGCGCCCGCGAACCCGGGCCAGTCGGCGTTCCGGTACCACCTGAGCGACGAGCGGTTGCGTGAGGTCGAGATGATGTCGTACTTCGGGGTCGCCAGCGCGGCATTGTCCCCTGAGGAGTTTCCGATGCGCGAGATCCCTTGGGAGCTCGCCGAAGCCATCGGCTGAACCGCCGCGTGAACGCGGGCGGGCCCGGCCTTTCGGCCGGGCCCGCCCGCGTGGTTCGGTCGACGGATTTCGGTCAGCAGACCGGTGCGTGCCAGCCGGTCTCGGCGGCCCAGGCGTTGGCGCGGGGCCAGGCCTCGGTGCTGAACCAGGACTCCTTGGCCTCGGTGTAGTCCGGTGCGGCGTCGAACTTCGCGGCGAGGGCGCCCTTGGCGTGCGCGTAGTCGGCGCGGGCCTGCGGGTCGGCGCGGAGCCAGTCGCGGAACAGCAGCGCGAACCGCTGTCCGGGGCTCTCGATCGGCCGGAAGTGGATGTGGGCGATGTTGCCGGGGTCGGCGTAGCCGTAGAAGCGCTTCTCCCACTGCGCTGCCGACGGGTACTCGGGTTTGGGCGTGTCCAGCCCGACCTTGCCGAAGAACCCGGCCTCGCCGAGGGCGTCCTGGAACGCGTCGACGAGCGGGAGCGCCACGACGGTGACCTGGATGTCGATGACGTCCTTCGCGAGGAAGTCGGGCACCGCGGTCGAGCCGACGTGGTCGATGCGGACGGCGCTGGGGCCCATCACCCGGCGGATGCGGGCCGCGAGGTGCTCGAAGCGGTGCGCCCATTCCGGGTCGGTGTGGACGAGCTGCAGCTTGTCGGGCCGGGGCTCGTACCGGCCGAGGCGCAGGTTCTCGGCGAACGGCGTGATCCGCTCGTCCCACAGCATCTTCACGCGGTGTTCGAGGTCGTGGAGGTCGCCGTCGTTGTGGAGGACGACGTCGCAGACCTCGCGGCGTTCGGCGTCGGAGGCCTGGGCGTCGATGCGGCGTTCGGCGTCGGCGCGGGGCAGGCCGCGGGCGGCGAGCCGTTCGAGCCGGAGCTCTCGCGGCGCTTCCACGTCGATGTTGAGGTGGAAGCCGGGCGCCTGGCCGGTTTCGGCCAGGAGCGGGATGTCTTGGACGACGATGGCGTCGTCGGGCATGGCGTCGGTGAGTTCACGGGCGCGGGCGCGGACGCGCGGATGCACGATCGCTTCGAGTTCCGCCCGCGCGGACGGATTGCTGAAGACGATCGCCGCGAGTTCGGCGCGGTCGAGCGCGCCCTGGTCGTCGAGCACCCCGGCTCCGAACCGGGAGACCACCGCGGCCAGCCCCTCGGTGTCGGGGGCGACGACTTCACGGGAGAGGGCGTCCGCGTCGACGACGCGGGCCCCGAGCTCTGACAGCTTCGCTGCGACCGTGCTCTTACCGGCTCCGATGCCACCTGTCAATGCGACTCTAAGCACAAATAAAACACTACCCGCCCCAGGCGAACGGCCTGGGACGGGCAGTGTGTCTTTCAGCTAAACGAGCGACTAAACCTAGTTGCCGGCGAGCTTCTCGCGCAGGGCCGCGAGCGCCTCGTCGGTGGCCAGGGTGCCCTGAGGCTCGGCCGGGGCCGACTTCTTCTCAGGGGCCTTGCCGCCCTTCTTGTCGCCCTTGGGGGCGGCTTCGCCCTCGGCGGGCTTGGCGGGGGCCTCGGTGATGACGCGCTCGGCGATCTGCTTGCCGTGCTCCTCCCAGCGGGCGCGGGCCTCGGCGTACTGCCGCTCCCACTCCTCGCGGGCCTCGTCGAAGCCTTCCATCCACTCGCCGGTCTCGGAGTCGAAGCCGTCCGGGTAGATGTAGTTGCCCTGGTCGTCGTACTGCGCGGCCATGCCGTACAGCGTCGGGTCGAACTGCTCCTCGTTCTCGACGTAGGCCTCGTTGGCCTGCTTGAGCGAGAGCGAGATCCGGCGGCGGTCCAGGTCGATGTCGATGACCTTGACCATGGCGTCGGAGCCGACCTTGACGACCTGCTCGGGCACCTCGACGTGGCGCTCGGCCAGTTCGGAGATGTGCACGAGGCCCTCGATGCCGTCCTCGACGCGGACGAACGCGCCGAAGGGGACGAGCTTGGTGACCTTGCCCGGGACGATCTGGCCGATCGCGTGGGTGCGGGCGAACTGGCGCCACGGGTCTTCCTGGGTCGCCTTCAGCGACAGGGAGACGCGCTCGCGGTCCAGGTCCACCTCGAGGACCTCGACCTCGACCGGCTGACCGACCTCGACGACCTCGGACGGGTGGTCGATGTGCTTCCAGGAGAGCTCGGAGACGTGCACCAGGCCGTCGACCCCGCCGAGGTCGACGAACGCGCCGAAGTTGACGATCGAGGAGACCGTGCCCTTGCGGACCTGGCCCTTCGCGAGCTGGTGCAGGAACTCGGTGCGGACCTCGGACTGGGTCTGCTCGAGCCAGGCGCGACGCGACAGGACCACGTTGTTGCGGTTCTTGTCGAGTTCGATGATCTTGGCTTCGAGCTCGCGGCCCACGTACGGCTGCAGGTCGCGCACACGACGCATCTCGACCAGCGACGCGGGCAGGAAGCCGCGGAGGCCGATGTCGAGGATGAGACCGCCCTTGACCACTTCGATGACCGAGCCGCGGACGACGCCGTCCTCTTCCTTGATCTTCTCGATGGTGCCCCAGGCGCGCTCGTACTGGGCGCGCTTCTTGGAGAGGATCAGGCGGCCTTCCTTGTCCTCCTTCTGGAGGACGAGGGCCTCGACGTGATCGCCCACAGCGACGACGTCTTCGGGGTCCACGTCGTGCTTGATCGACAACTCGCGCGAGGGGATGACGCCCTCGGTCTTGTAGCCGATGTCGAGCAGGACTTCATCCCGGTCGACCTTGACGACGGTACCTTCGACGATATCGCCGTCATTGAAGTATTTGATGGTCGCGTCGATCGCGGCGAGGAGGTCCTCGTCCGAAAGAAATTCTTCGACCGTGCTGTTCTCAGCGTTGCTCGAGGTGGCCTCGATGCTGCTCGTCATGTGGGCTGGTGCTCCGGATACGTAAGATTCGTGGGCTCGCGCCCGCGCCCTCGCTAGACGCGAATGCTCGCAGTTCGTTCCCGGGCCGCCCTTGCCGCTGGCAACGCGTCCTGCTCCCTTCTGAGGACGCGGACATGCCCAGGCCATCCCAGGTTACCGTGCGCGATATCCCCGCGCCAGCCCGGGCCGGGGGCTCGTGTCCACTGACACGCGCGATCGAGGCCGGCAAGCGGGCGCTTCGACCCGCTAGTGGGCAGCGGCTTCCCACGATTCGCCGAATCCGGCCGAGACGGTGAGCGGCACGGCGAGCTCGGCGGCGTTCGACATCTGCTCGCGCACGAGCGATTCGAGCGCCTTCGACTCACCGGGTGCGACTTCGCAGACCAGTTCGTCGTGAACCTGCAGCAGGACGCGGGAGGCGAGCCCGGAAGAGCGCAGCTCGCGGTCGACGCCGAGCATCGCGGTCTTCATGATGTCGGCGGCGCTGCCCTGGATGGGGGCGTTGAGCGCGGCCCGCTCGGCCATCTCGCGGCGCTGGCGGTTGTCGGAGGTGAGGTCGGGGAAGTAGCGGCGCCGGCCCATGATCGTCTCGGTGTAGCCGGTCTTGCGGGCTTCCTCGACGACCCGGTGCAGGTAGTCGCGGACGCGGCCGAAGCGGGCGAAGTAGTCGTCGGAGAGCTGCTGGGCCTCTTCGGTGGAGACGCCGAGCTGCTGGCTGAGGCCGTAGGTCGAGAGGCCGTAGGCGAGCCCGTACGACATGGCCTTGATCTTGCGGCGGTGCTCGGCGGTGACCGTCTCGGGCGCGACGGCGAAGACCTTCGCGGCGACGGCGTTGTGGATGTCCTCGCCGGAGACGAACGCGTCGATCAGGCCCTCGTCGCCGGTGAGGCTGGCCATGATGCGCATCTCGATCTGGCTGTAGTCGATGGTCATGAGCGACTCGAAGCCCTCGGAGACCACGAACCCGGCGCGGATGTTGCGCCCGGCCTCGGAGCGGACGGGGATGTTCTGCAGGTTCGGGTCGGCCGAGGAGAGGCGGCCGGTGGCGGCGACGGTCTGGTGGAACGTGGTGTGGATGCGCCCGTCGGTCTGGATCGTCGCGCGCAGGGTCGCGACGATCTGCTTGAGCTTCTCGACGTCGCGGAACCGCAGCAGCTGCTCCAGGAGCGGGTGCTGGTTCTTCGCGTACAGCTGCTGCAGCGCTTCGGCGTTCGTGGTGTAGCCGGTCTTGGTGCGCTTGGTCTTGGGCATCTTCAGCTCGTCGAAGAGGATCTCCTGGAGCTGCTTGGGCGAGCCGACGTTGAAGGGGCGGCCGACGATCTCGTGGGCGCGCTCGGTGGCCTCCTTCGACTGCATGGCGAACCCCGCCTCGATGTCGGCGAAGTGGCCTTCGTCGGCGGCGATGCCCAGGATCTCCATGCGCGCCAGCACGCCCGCGAGCGGGTACTCCAGAGCCTCGGCCAGGTGCGCCTGCTGCCGTTCGGCGAGGCGCTTGGTCTGCTCGGCGGCGAGGTCGCCGATGAGCGCGGCGGCCGCGCAGTCGGCCTCGAGGCGCGCGGCGTCGTCGTGCATCGCCGCGTCAAGGCCCACGAGCGCGCCGTCGTCAGCGGGCGTCTCCGCCGTCTCCAGCTCGCGGCCGAGGAACTGCATGGCGAGGTCGCCGAGCGCGTACGAGCGCTGCTCGGGCTTGAGCAGATAGGCGCCGAGCACCGTGTCCGCCTTGATCCCCGCGACCTCGGGCCAGCCCGCGGCGTCCGCGCCCCACAGGAACGACTTCGCGTCGTTGACGACCTTGCCCTGCTCGGGGTCGGCCAGCCAGGCGGCCCAGGCCGCCTCGTCGACGGCGTCCAGCTGCGAGGGCTCGAACCACAGGGCCTGCCCGCCCTCGGCCAGCGCGATGGTGTCGAACGAGCCGGCGCCGGAGGCGAAGGTGCCCTGGTAGGCGATGGCGACGGCGCTCTTGCGGTCGGCGAGCCAGGCGGCGAGACCGCCGGGGATGAGCGCGGCGGCCTCGGTGCGGTCGACTTCGGCGACGGGGACGGCGGTCGCGCCGACGGCTTTCGCAGCGAGGCTGGTGTTGAGGCGTTCGCCGAGGGCGCGGAACTGGAGGGCGTCGAAGAGCTGGTTGGTCTCGGCGACGGACCAGCCGTGCCATTCGAGGTCGTCGAGGCCGGATTCGAGTTCGAGGTCGCGGACGAGGCAGTTGATGCGGTAGTTGCGCAGGACGTCGTCGAGGTGGGCGCGGAGGTTTTCGCCGGCTTTGCCGGTGATCTCGTCGACGTGGGCGACCAGGCCGTCGAGGGAGCCGTACTTGACGATCCACTTGGCGGCGGTCTTGGGGCCGACGCCGGGGACGCCGGGGAGGTTGTCGGACTTCTCGCCGACGAGGGCGGCGAGGTCGCGGTAGCGGTCGGGGGTGACGCCGTACTTGGCTTCGACGGCCTCGGGGTTGTAGCGGGCGAGGTCGGTGACGCCCTTGACCGGGTAGAGGAGGGTGATGGCGGGGTCGACGAGCTGGAGGGCGTCGCGGTCGCCGGAGGAGATGAGGGTGGTGAAGCCGGCGGCCTCGGCGCGGGTGGCGAGGGTGGCGATGACGTCGTCGGCCTCGTAGTTGACCTTGGTGATCCACTTGATGCCGAAGGCGTCCAGGAGCTGCTGGATGATCGGGATCTGGCTCTTGAACTCCTGGGGGGTCTCGCCGCGGCCGTCCTTGTAGGCGGCGTACTCGTCGGTGCGGAACGAGTGGCGGGAGAGGTCGAAGGCCACGGCGATGTGGGTGGGCTCTTCTGCTTTGAGGAGGTTGATGAGCATGGAGGCGAACCCGTAGACGGCGTTGGTGACCTGGCCGTCGTCGGTGGCGAACTTCTCGGCGGGGAGCGCGAAGAACGCGCGGTAGGCCATCGAGTGGCCGTCGATCAGGAGCAGGCGCGGTTGCGAAGAAGTCACGACATGAGCCTATCGAGTGGGTCTGACATGTCGAGCGCAAGCCGGGCGGCGGCGTGGCCCGGGGTGCGGAGAAGGCCCGCGCCGGGTGGCGGATTCTAGGGGTGGTGGCAACACTGCTGTTAGATGTTGCTTTCGGCCAGGAGCTTAGCAAGGCGCTCGGCTGGGGTTTCCCAGCCGAGCG